>JAUWVG010000041.1 GCA_030617525.1 Candidatus Aminicenantota bacterium
GGACCGGAGAAGGAGTGAAGCCTTGGGAATCGCTTATATCGCCTCTTTTTTAAGAGAAAAGGGATACGGCATAGAGCTGTTGGATGCCAATCAAAAAGAGACGATCAAGAATGAGGAAATCATTAATTATGTTCTCGAGGGTGTTTTTGATATTGTGGGAATTTCGGTTATTGGACTCAATGTCTATAACACTATGGAAATAGCGAGAAAAATAAAAGAAAAAAACAGAAGTATTATAATCGTGGCCGGAGGACACCACGCCACAGCTGCACATCAGGAGATATTAAGAGATTTCCCTTTTATGGATATCATAGTCAGAGGGGAAGGAGAGAAAACATTTTTCGAACTGGTAAAAGCGCTGAAGGAGAAAAAGCCTCTCGAAAATATACTTGGGATTTCGTATCGAGAAAACGGCCAAATAAAGGTCAATCCGCAGAGGCCCCTGATAAAGAACCTCGATGAGATTCCTTTTCCTGCCAGAGACCTTTTGCCTTCGGAAGAACAATACGGTTTGGACGAAGGTGATTATGTGGGCAGAAAAAAAGAAATCCCCATTGATGTTATCACCAGCAGGGGATGCGCTTATCACTGCTCTTTCTGTTCAATCCCCGTTTATTACAGCGGCTACAACAAAGGAAAAGTGAGATCACGCTCCGCCGGAAATATTGTCGATGAGATCGAAGGAGTCATCAAGAAGAAGAAGAGAGGATACATAGGTATTTCCGATGATAATTTTTTGCATGACATAAATGGAGTTTTAGCGATAATCGAAGAGTTAAAAAAAAGACAGATTGAACTGCCTATTTTATGCACAACTAGAGCCGATCAGATCATTAAAAATGAGAGACATATCCCCTATTTAAGAAAAAATGGAGTGCTCTGGATAGAGCTGGGAGTGGAAAGTGGAAATGACAAAGTTTTAAAAAGATATAAAAAAGGCACGACAGTACAGGAGAACAAACAGGCACTCCAAATATTGGGAGATAATGACATCGGGATCATCATAGATTTCATCATGTTTGACCCCAAGACGACCATCGAGGAACTCGAAATAAATGTGATTTTCCTGGAAGAATACGATGGTTTTTGTCACGATCCCAAAAAAATCTACAACAGACTCGATTTGTTTGTTGGGACTTCATTCGGTAAATGGATGCAAAAAAGGAATATATGGAAAGATATCCATAATCCCGTAAGTTATGAATTTGAAGATAAAAACGTTGGCCAGGTTTACAAAGTTTTAATGGAATTTGCCCGAGACTATCAATGCAGACTCGATATTCTTACTGAGGAAATAATGGATCTTTTGGCACCTGTATCTCATCTGATAAACAGCGGAATTAAAGAGAAAAGAGAACTGGAGACGGAACTTTATTTTAAATCCCTTGAATTGAGAAGGATACCAAGATCTGTATTGAAACAGGTTCTCATCGAAGGAAAGAAAAAAGGTTTTAATTTTATAGAAACAGGAGAGATTTTCAAATCTTTTATTGATAAAATGGGTGAAGCAGAAGGTTTTGTGAAAGATATAAGAGATAAATTAAAAAAACAAAGCACAAATAAAGAGGATTTCAATTGCAGAGTCTGAACGGCATACACTTAATGGAAGATCACAACGAAGCTCTGGAGGTCTGGAGACAAAAAGAAATAAGAAGCAGGATCCTCGTTCATGTGGATGCCCACATGGATGTAGGTTCCATTCCACAGAAGGATCCCTATGAGATACTCGAAGCCAGTAATATCTCAGAGGTCAACAGACTGCTTGAAGAAGAGAAGAACTGGAATCTCACAAACAAGGACTTTTATAGTTTGGTCAATATAGGCAACTATATCTACCCCGCTATCAGAGATGGTTTGATTAAGGAATTCTGGTGGGTCGTACCCGACAGGAATTTCAAAAAGGTTGGAAAATACCTACAAAAATATTTAAAAAAAATGGCCAAGAAGGATTCCAATTATGCACAAGAGGTTTTATTTTCAAATGGTACTGTAAGAGGCCGCTTATTTAATGCAGCTTTTAACATATGCAATATCGACAATCTCCCGGAGTTTAAGGAAGAGATTTTACTGGATATAGATTGTGATTATTTTGTCATTAAATCTGCCCGTCAGCGTATCTTCAAAGACATCCTTGAAAAAAAGAGGCTGTGGATAGAACCGGAAGAATTTGTAAATAAACTCAAAAAAAAGAAACTAAAGACGGATCTCATCACAATCGCAAATTCTGTAGAGGGAGGGTTTACGCCTATAGAATACAAATATCTTGGCTATGAATTGAAAGAATTATGTGGAAAATTGTTATTTGATGATTATAAACCCTTGGGATTAAAAGACAATGCCGGCGTCTTTTTTAGCCATTCAATGGCGGAATGGAAAACGGGAAACTTAAGCCGCGCCGGGGATTTATACAAAAAAGCTGTACAACTCGATCCAACATACAGAAGTTATTTCAACAATCGCGGCTTTTTGTATGAGGAGTTTGGCCTTTTTAACAAGGCCTATTCTGAGTATGAAAAAATCCTTTCTCTAGACCCGGAGTGTCCTTACAATAACGTGAATATGGGAAGACTCCTTATAAAAAAAGGTAAAATGGATGAAGCTCTCTCCTACCTGAACAAAGGGATAGAGCTCAATAAAGATGATTTTAGAGCCTATTCTCTTTTGGGTGACATCCATTTTAAAAGGAAAGAGTTTGACAAAGCGATCGTTTTATACAAGGAAACCTTAAATTTAGAATCCGAGGATGTCTCCGCTTTAAAATATTTGGGAATTTGTTACTGGAAAAAGAAAAAGATGGATCAAGCCCGAAAAAGATTGAAAAAGACCGTTAGGCTCGATCCTTTTCAACTCAAGATTCGATTTTTGCTCATTCACATTTATATACGCAAAAATTTGTTTTACAGGGCAAAAAGAGAAATCGTAAATTGTTTTAAAATACTGCCTGTTTATACAAAGATTAATTTTTATCTAGGCCTCAGGAGAATATTCGCAAAATTACCACAAAGGAGTCTAGGATGATTAAATTGACTACAATATTAACCAAGAATGAGGATATTGCATGGAGAAAAATAGATGATGATGCCATACTCATCGATATCGATGAAGAAGAGGTGACCCATTTTAATGAGGTTGGAGCACAGATCTGGATTGCTCTGGATGGGGAGACATCCGTCACCGGGATTTTAGAACAAATCCAATGTTTTTTTGACGTTGAAGAGGAAAAGGCAAAAAAGGATGTTTTTGCTTTTTTGTATAACCTTTTACATAGAGAAATGGTGAAAATAAAGCAGGATTGAAGATATAAATGGAAGCCAGAGAGTATTTCTTCCAACTCGAGACTCTATATGATCAAGTTCCTCCTACGACTTGTTTGAACTGTGGAGAATGCTGTCTCACGGCTAGAGTAGGCTGCTATGCGGTAGAATATCAATTCATAAAAAAATATATGGAAGAAAATTTGAGTTCAAAGCAAAAAGAGTTAATCGAAAAAAGAATATTGAGAAACAGATTTATAGAAACCGTCTATTCTCAGAAGAAAGAAATAACTCCCCGGTTACCATGCGTTTTTTTGGACAGCCGACACAAGAAATGTATTGTCTACCCTGCCCGTCCTTTTCTCTGTAGGATGAACGGATTAAAAGGCGATGAGGGCAGCTGTGAAAACGTGAAAATTTCAAGCGGCCAATATTTTGATATAAAACACAAAAAGAAATTTTCAGAGCGATTGAAGAATATTTCAAGATCATATGCACCAAAATATTGCACATCCTTTACAAATTACGATTTTCTGAGAAATTGGCTGTATAGAGAAAGATTCGGCAGTGATGGTTGTTTACCGTTAAAAAAGGATAAACAGTTCTATGGAGTCAGTTTTGACGAATTTTAATTCTATGGATAAACAAATAAACCTCAAAATTGCCGGTTTTTCGATCGGAATAACAGCAGAAAAAGGTGAATATTTGGAAAAGCTGGAAAATTTTTATGAAGGTTTTATAAGTCATAAAAGAAAGTCAGACTTCAGCATAAATATTCATAATAAACCTGTTGAAAAAAGAGCCCCGAGTACAAGCCTTGTCTCTCTGATAAAAAAAAACAACAGCTATTCAGTAGTCAGTAAGAGTTTAAAGTTTTACATTTTGGGTGATATTTATCCAGGTGAAGAAAAGGGAGATTATTATCACAGAAACAAATTTTTTGTTAAGCCCTTTTTTGACAGTTTTTTACGAACATGTGTACAGTTTTTGCTTGAAAAAAAAGGAGGTGTCATCCTCCATGCTTCTGCTGTTGATTTAAACGGAAAGGGCTTTGTCTTTTCAGGGCCTCCAAACATCGGAAAAACGACGATAGTCAACCTGAAAAAGGGATTGGATATCGTCGCTGAGGATTGCGTGATATTAGGCAGGCAAAACAATAGTTACTTCATGTTTGAGACGCCCTGGTCTGGTAAACGAAATAAAAAAGTGAGGCTGGATAAAATATTTTTCCTCAAGAAATATAAAAGATTGAAGTTTCAACGACTAAATAGAGCAGGCGCTTTGATGGAAACAACTTCCAATGCGGCTATGGATATTTTCGGGGAGGATAAATACAAAAAAGCATTCAATAATTTGGAAAATCTTATTACAGAGATACCCTGCTATAATCTTTATTTTTCTTTGACCAGCCGAGTGTGGGATCGGATTCCCGAATTGGATTAGAGAGGGAAACATGGAAGATTTAGGAAGATGGATAATCGAAAGGCATGTCCCTATCTATTCCACTATTGAAGTCACTTGGCGCTGTAACCTCCACTGTATACACTGTGATATGGACCCTCCCAGAAAGGACGAAGAAGAGATTTCCACGGATGAGATAAAGGATATCCTGAAACAGATGGCAAAGGAGGGCTCTCTCTTTTTGACCCTGACAGGCGGAGAGCCGCTGCTGAGAGAAGACTTATGGGAGATATTGGAATACGCAAAGTCTCTCAAATTTATACCCAAAATTATCACCAACGGGACATTGATAACTAAAGAATACGCCGACAGAATCAAAAGTTTAGAGCTTTTGGAGGTGGATATTAGTATATATGGCGTCACTGCCGAAGTCCATGATGCAATAACAGGAGTCCAGGGCTCTTTCGAAAAGACAAAAGAGGCTATAGAATTATTGAGGAAAAGAGATGTAAAGATCAATCTCCTCACAGTTCTGATGAGGGATAATTATTTTCAATACCAGGAACTTAGAGAACACGCAGAAGGAATGGATGTGGAACACAACATCAGCCCCACGATCTTCCCCAAAAGAAACGGTTCTAAGGAGCCTTTAGAACTCAGGATCAATGATAAACAGTTAAAGGAATATGTCGATGGGCGCCTTCCAGACGGATGTTCCAGTGTAAAAGAATTGGGAAGACCCGACAATACCATGCCGCACTGTAACTTCGGCAGGCTTTACTGTGCTGTAGATGCATATGGAAGAGTGTATCCATGTATAATCAGGACAGCCAGCGTCGGCAATTTAAGGAAGGAATCTTTGAGAAAAATCTGGCGGGAATCTGAAAAACTGAAAGCCATAAGATCGATCACACTTGAAGATTTAAAGGAATGCAAAGCATGTCAGTACAGTTCGATATGCAATCGCTGCCCTGCACTGGCATATGCTGAAGATGGTAAATATACCGGAGTCTCAAGTGAGGCTTGTCGAACATCAAAATTAGTCATGGAGGTTTTTAATGAAAACCAAGAAAAAGTATCAAGAGCCTAAAATGACGGTGAGAAAACTGACCACAACTTTTTTTGCCTGTAGGGACACAAGAAGATCCTGCTCATTCCTTGCCCTCAGAGATACAAAGAGAAGCTGTGTCATTATTGGTTGATAGAATTTTGCCTTGGATTTAAAGCAGGCATAAAGTCAGTTATTCTTGCGTCAGACATTGAGGGAATCTTTACAAGAGGCTAATAGAACTCGGGACTAAGAGAGAAAAAGTTGGCTTATCAAAAAGACTTTAACAGAGTTCAAAACATCTATATGAAGGAACTGTGGCTCCGATGTGAGGTGAAGGAGAAAAGATACATTGTCAAAGCAAAAAAAATGTTCGATCTGTCGGTAGCCGACAATTATTCCCCCAAACAACAAAAACAGAGGAGAGAAAAGCTCAAAGAAAAAGGAGTAAAGGCAAGAAACTATGAGAGGAGTCTGTATGTTAACAGAATCTCTCCGGCTTGTTTAAAATGCCCGCACTGCTACAAATACGGAAGCACAATCTATGTCACACTCGACTGCAACCGCCAATGCTTTTTTTGCTTTCGGGATAGGCCCCTAAATCCTCCAGAAATCCCGTTTAAGCTCATCGAAGACAGGATTAGAGAACTGCACAGGACAACAAAAATGTTTGACTTTTCTCTCGGAGAAGGAGAGCCTTTTTTAGAGCCGGATAAGATTTTTAGGGCCCTGAAGTTGGTCAACAACCTTACTGAAAATAAATGTTATACATATATTTATACCAATGGCGACCTTTTAGATGAAAAAATTTTCAAAAAACTAAAGGCGGCTGAACTCAACGAAATCCGAATCAGCATAAAACCCGGGGATTGGGATTTTCAGTCCGTTATCCTGGCCAAAAAGTATATTCCCCATGTTATAGTCGAAGTCCCTGTTTTTCCAGGGGATGAAGAGAACATGAAGAAACTCTTCAGAGAATTAAATAAGTTGGATATCTTCGGCATTAATCTATGTGAGCTTATCTATTCAGGCAACAACAAAGTTGGCCTGAAGACATACCAACAAAACGATTATAGACTGAAAACGGATAAACTGAATCCATACAAGTCCTTTAATCCCGAGGCCGTGCCCATCTACGGCAGTGAGGAGACGGCTTTTAATCTTCTTGAATATGTCTTGGACAAAAAGTTCTCCATGGGCGTACATTACTGCTCCTATGAGAATCTGTTCAGCACTCATATAAATGAAAGAATTTTTAAGGCAAAAAAAAATAAGAAACCATATGAATCGGTGACCAAGTATGGTTTACTAAAAAAGCTGGTTGTCTATTTCCCAGACCATCTCAGAGCTTTGAAGGACTTAAAGAAGAACAATGTTCCTGATGAGGAAATCTTTATCTCCACAGAGAATATCCGTTTAGAGACTCATATTAAGAATCTCATTTTTTTGAATCAAAAGGATTATGATGTTGCCGTCGTCCAATCTTCCCGGGAGGGAGAAGATGTCAAAGTTAAAGTGCTGAGGGGGCCAAAATCCTTGGATCGTAAGAAAAGTCGTGCCGGATCGGATCCAAAACTGTTGAAAGATATCGAACTCTGGAAGGGGGCGCTCGAGGTACTAGAAATCTATTAGCAGGATGAATTCTCGAAAAAAACACCCTGTTCCCCAAGTAGAAGAAGAATATTTACTTCAATCCCTCGCGGCAGTGATTTCGGGAAAAAAACTCCAAAGAAGTTTAGTAAGCAGAATCCAGAATAACTTTGACTGGGAATATTTTCTCGAAAGCGCCAGAAAAAACAGGATTTCTTCACTCCTCTATTTTTATTTGAAAGATCAGGAAGAGAGTTTCTCTAAAAACTGCTTCAAGCAACTGAATAATGATTACAATGACACATTAGCCTACAACATCTACCTCTGGGAAAAGACAAAACCCATTCTGAAATCTTTAGAAGAGAAAGGAATCGAAATTCTCCTCCTTAAGGGGATTGCTCTAGGGAGTACTATTTATCCTTCTCTCGGTATTCGACCGATGAGTGATGTGGACATTCTGATAAAGGATAAGGACACGTTCACTTTTGATGACATTTTGAACAGTCTAGGCTACGTAGCCATCGATATGAATCCTCAGGACATCGAATTGGGGAAAATGGATTATTTGACCTCTTTTTGCTACGGGGATAAAACTTATTCTTTCCATGTTCACCGCCATCTCGTCAATTCAACCCTTCCCACTTTTTCTTATATTTCCAAAATAGATATGGATAGAATCTGGCAGAAGGCCCGGCCGATCGACACCCAGGGTATAAAAGCCCTCATTCTCTCTCCAGAACATCAGATTATTTATCTCTGTGAGCACAGTCTGAGGATTACACATTCTTTCAGTCGATTGATCTATCCAACCGACATCGCTCTGACGATAAACTTCTATCGAGACGAGATAGATTGGGACTTTTTAATCAAGGAGAGTTTTTGTTTTGGATTGGAAAGAATGGTTTACTGCGGGCTTATTGGAACACACAGAGTTCTGCACACGGAAGTCCCATCTTATGTTTTATCAAATCTTAAGCCGAAGAAACTGACCTTTGGTGAAAAGGTTTTTCTTTCTCGATTGATCGAAAACAGATCTTCTTCAGGACTCAGCTACTTCGTACACCTGGCGATGAATAGGAAGCCTTCAGAAAAGATCCGGTTTCTTTTTAGAACGCTCTTTCCCCCAAAAAATATGATGGCCCAAAGACACGGGATTCCACCCTCCAAAATAAATGTTCTCCATTATCTTGCACGTCTAAAAGAAATAATCGTAAGTCTGATTTCCTGAGGTTAATACTGACAGAGGCTTCCGTCCTTTTTGGCCCGTTTCAAAGCGTACTCGAAAAAGAATACTGCCAGTGGAAAGAGAATAACAGCAAAGCCAAACAGAGCCAGAACTTCAATCTTGACTTGAGAAAAGGAATAACCCATAAGAAGCACTCCTCTCAGTGCCTTTAACGCGTAGGTTATGGGAAGAAAATGGGAGATGATTTGCAGCGGTTCAGGTAAAATAGATATGGGGTAATAAATCCCGCCTAACAGTTCGAACGCAGTTGAGACAATCCAGTTGACAGGATCTCCACGTTTGAAAATCATTACAAAACTTGAAGAAATTATTCCGATGCTGCTGAAAGTCAAGATAGAAAGAAAGAGGATGAGCAAAATAAGAAAAGGCTGGGAAACGCTGAATCTAATGCCGAAAACAAACCTTCCGAGAAGAAGATAAACAAGGATATGAAAGGATGAGAAAATGAAATTCCAGAGGGAGAGATATATTGTTATCGATGATGCTCTGGTTGGAGTAATCAGCATGGCTTCTAACGTACCCAGCATCTGTTCCTGTCTAATAGCGGCAGCCGAGGATCCCAGGCCTGTACTCAGGAAAGTGGAAAAGGCAATTCCGATCAAAACAAATGGAAAATACTCTCCTCCATACTCCTGAAGGTAAGGGGCGGCGGCCTGTCCAAAAAGCTTGGAAATAAAGAAAAAAGTCAATGCCGCAAAAAATATTCCTATTAAACTCGACAAAAATCCGGATTTATAGCTTATTTCAGTTAAAAAATCTTTTTTAATGAATGCGGCTGCTTTCCTCAGAAACACGTCGTTTTCTCCAGTATTAAATCCCTCTACACAAAATATTCAAAGATTTCGTCGATGGTGGCCTCCGGATTTTTTATTAGACTCTTTAATTCCGATACCGTTCCGCAGGCTTTTATTCGGCCCTTATCCATCAGGGCAATCCGGTCCGTAAAATCCACGGCTTCCTTCAGGTTGTGGGTCGTAAAAAAAACCGTCCTTTTATCCCTCCCCACAATTCTTTCTTTGATAAATTGGCGGAACTGAACAGCGCTCGGATAGTCAAGGCTCTTCGTCGGCTCATCCATGAACAAAATTTTTGCGTCACTGAGAAGAATCCTGGCAATAGCGAGATGCTGCTTCATTCCGGTTGAGTATTCATCGAATCTATTATCCATGTATTCCTGCATATCCAACAACTCGACGAGATAATCTATCTTTTTATTGATTTCTGCAGGTTCTATGTTGTACAGAGCTCCAAAAAATTTTAAATTCTGCCTGCCCGAAAGCCTCCAGTAAAAGCTCCTCTCCTCCCCTGTAACCAGCCCAATCGATTTTCTCACCTTGTGTCCATCCTTGACTATTTCAAATCCGTTCACATAAGCTTTTCCATGAGTCGGAAAAATCAGCGTGCACAGCATCTTGATCAAAGTGGTTTTTCCCGCCCCGTTTGGCCCCAAAAGCCCGAATATCTCTCCTTTTTCTATTTTAATATTAACTCCATCAACGGCTTTAATAACGGGTCCTTTCTTGAAAGCTCGTGGAATAAAATCGAGTAGATTTGTTGAGGGAGTAAAATGCTTGGTCAAATCAAAAGTTTCGATGATGTATGATGATTTACTCATGATTTTTTTCAAGATTCAGAGCCAAATCCCAATCCCTTCCATTTGATGTTATATATCTTTTAGCACTTTATAATAATTGGACAACTCATGTCAATATGTTGTATAGATGTAAGTAATACATACAAAATGTGGTTTTCGCGGCGTCGCACACATCAGGGAACATGATGGACACATACCACCAAGAGTCTATTACGATTCAAAAATGGCTTAAAGAGAATAAAAGGCCAGTTATATTCACATTAGTTATCCTCCTGTGTTCGGCGATAGGGTGGATAGTGTATGCTCAGTTCGGCCATCAGTA
>JAUWVG010000098.1 GCA_030617525.1 Candidatus Aminicenantota bacterium
ACGCGTGCAAAGTTATCATCCAGGAATGAATATTCAAAAGGGACTCCGGGAAAATGTGCTTCCCATGTTTTTTCCACAAAATTTATAAGCGCCTTCATGTTTTCAACACGGAAGGAGAGGGTGATCGTGTTCATCAGAGAAGTTTCGATGTCCAAAACAAGTGGTTCGACGACCTCCTGCATACCCTGGTAGTGAAAATCTTCGGTGACTCCTACGATTTTTTTTGTGAGCCTATGGTAGTGAGCCATATAACTTTTCCCAATGGCTTCCTCGGGGGAAGAAAAACCCATCTCTTTAACTCCGGCCAAATTGATCAGATAGGCTCCACTTTCATCATTTTCCTTGCCGCGCTGGAAGGGTCTTCCCGCGACCATATTGATTTCGTATTCCGGGATAAAATCGTAGTCCATTGTGATGACTTTAAGTCGGGCGGAATTGGCAAAATCCGGCCCCTTTGTTGACATGTAGTAGCCGCCGGATATCGAGTCTCCTGGGACGGAAGAAGATACGGTGGCCCCGGTTATGGACGGGTTCTGAAGAAAATCATTCTTGATGCTTTCGTAGTCCCTTCGTAAATGCCCGAGATTGCTTTTGACACGGAGGACCAGTTTCTGCTCCAGATTAAACCCGAGCGAACGCCCCTTCATGAACTTGAGTTGTTGAAAAACTGTCAGTGTGCAGATGACAAGAAAAATAGAAATGGCAAACTGCCCGATCACAAGGACCTTCTGCATCCTGGATCCCCTTGAGGTCGGCGCGAGTTTTCCCTGGAGGACGGATATGGGATTAAAGGCTGTAAGAATGAGCGCGGGATAATATCCTGATCCGACACCGACAATTAGAAGCAGTCCAAACAATGAAGCCAGCACGATGGGCTGTTTCAGCCCGGCAAGAGACAGTTCGGTGCCTGCCATCTGATTAAAGGGAATGAGCAGCACCAGAATCAGCCAGAAGGCAAAAATGAAGGCGATAATAGTGATGAGGAAAGACTCTCCGAGAAACTGCCATACAAGCTGTTTACGTTGAGCACCGACGACTTTGCGCAGGCCCACCTCCTTTGTCCGTGTTGTGGAGAGGGCTGCGGACAGGTTTACAAAATTCATGCAGCCGATGAGCAGGATAAGGAAGGCGATGATCGAATAGATGGAGACGTAGTACCAGTTTCCGGGGGGATCGATCTCCATGGAAATGTGGGAAAACATGTGAATTCTGGTGACAGGCTGGAGAAAGTATTCGTTGAGTTTGAGTGTCCTGTTGAATTCTTCGGCATAGATCTGGCTGGCCATCTCGGCCGTTTTTTTAATCTTTGCTTCAAAATCAGATGCACTGGCTCCCGGAACCAGTTTCACATAGGTGTACTTTGCGTGAAAATTCAACCAGTCAGTCTCAAACGAGGGAAGGTTGCTCGAAAATGTCGGCATAGAGAGGAACATGTCGTATTTCAGATGTGTATTGGCGGGGGAGTTTTTCACCACCCCTGTCACTTCATAGGCCTGGATTTCGACAGAGCCAATGTCATAGTCGATCTCAATCTGGAGTGTTTTTCCTAGGGGTTCTTCTTTTCCGAAATACTTTTCGGCCATTCCTTCTGTTATAACAACAGTGTTGGGATTGACAAGTGCCTCTTGAGGACTGCCTTTAAGCATCGGGATATTAAAAAACTGAAATATTTCTTTGTCGGCAAACCAGATGCGGTTCTCAAAAAAACGCTTCTCCTCCCGGACAACAAGCACATGGCTGGCATTTTCATAAGGAGGGACAATCCGTACAGCTTCTTCCACTTCCGGATAGCTTGCCTTGAGTTCCGGTCCTAATGGTCCCGGAGTACTGGTCGTCCATCCTTCCCCCACAGAGTTTATCCTGTGTGTGGCTACGCGGTAGATGCGGTCGGCATCTTTATGGTGCTTATCATAGGAGAGTTCGTTGGTCACATAGAGGATGATGATCGTGCAGCAGGCCAGTCCAACGGCCAGACCCGCAATATTGATAAAAGCAAAGATTTTTTGCCTTTTGATTTTTCTGAGGGCGATCTTTACGTAATTCGAGATAAGGGAGGGGATCCACCAGTTCTGTTCCCAGGGAGGGCGGCCGCTTTTTTTTTGGGTGTAAGATTTGTAAAATTCCGAGCCGAGGCTGTGAGCCTCTCCTATTTTTTGGACAGCCTCTTCAAAAGCATTTTTCTCTGAAGAACTTCCGTCCATAAGGAATTCTATTTTATCCCGAAGATGGCACGCCAATTCTTCCTTGTATCCGTCCTCCAGAGCGCTGTTTTTATTGAGAGTTTTCCGCCACTGTTTTATGGATTTTTCTAAGTCAAACATTTAAGACTCCTTATCCTTTTTCTTAGTCTTTCAATCGTAGGCAGGGGATGGGTCCCACATTTTAGAGAGCACTTTGTGGACCTTCATCCACTGTTCTCTTTCTTTGTCCAATTCTTCTTTGCCGGATTCGGTTAGTTTATAGTATTTCCGCCTCCGCCCGTTCTCGGATATTTTCCATTGGGAGCGAATAAATTTTTCCCTTTCCATCTTGTGAAGGACCGGGTAGAGCATCCCTTCCGACCATTCCAGCGTTCCGCCGGACAGTTCGATAACACTCTGGATGATCTGGTAGCCGTACATTTCTCCAGGCGCGAGGATGGTGAGAATCAAAGGTTTTGTTGATGCGGCCATGAGGTTTTTTGAGACCATGTTTCACTCCATACCTAAAACTTCTAGGTATTATACCTAGAATATTTAGGTATGTCAAATAAAAAAAAATAATTAAAGGGACATCATACGTAATTCCAAATTACATATCTGGTTGACATTCCTCTCCCTTATTTTTATCTTATTACTACTGAGCCAAAGGGGATAATGGTTATCAAAAAATCAATCATAAAAGGAATTTGCAGGTTTGCGCGTGTATTTGGACTCTTAATGGTTGGGTTTATTTTGCTCTTTTTTGTCGGAGAAAGTATTGGAGGGGAATCTCAGAATTTAGAAAAACTTACCACACAAGAAATCTTGCTTTTTATTGGCATGATCGCGATGGTTGTGGGTCTCATCGTGGGCTGGTTTCGACCAGGGATTGGAGGATTATGTACCCTAGATGGATTTATCCTTTTTCTGGTTGTGGAGTTGATATACCCCCCACACAATTTTGATGTCTGGATTCTAATGGCTTTTCCAATAATTGGTCTTCTCAACATTTTCTGTTGGTGGCAGTCCAGGAAAACTGTTTTGGATTAGATTTGACATTCTTTACTCCTCGTTACAAAGACTTTTAATCCTCTTTACTCCCAGTTATCAAGAATCCCATGCTGTGAGCCATTTGTCATATCTGCTTTAAAAGACCACTTTAGAAAGAACTTTAATCCTAACATTCCTGAGATCAGGAATACATAAAAACCGCAGATCTCACTTTAGACTCTTGACAACATATGGATTAAGACTTACATTATTAATGTATCACGATTGCCGGTTAGGCAAAGGGTTTTGTCCCGCGCTAATGCCGGCTTTTTTCTTTTTAAGACTTCCTGTATTCCAATTTTGATTTTAAAGGGGAAAGATGCAACATAAATTTTGCATACGGTCTCAATAATGAGGAGTAATTGTTTTGGTTTGGAATAATCAACCTCTCTAATTTGTTATGTTTTTCAAGGTGTTCAATTAGACAAGAAAAATCTCCATCCCCCGAAACAATGATAGCTTTGTCATAATTTGGCCATTCAATCATTGTATGAAGCACAAGCTCTGCATCTACATTACCTTTTGCTTTCCCTGATGGAAGAATCATCGTAGGCTTAAAAATAAGAACATATCCCTTTTTTTGAAGAGCTGTGTAAAGACGCTGATTCTTTGGAATATATCCAATGAACAAAAATGCTTGAGTAACTCCGAGTTTGTCCTTAAGGTATATCCGGAATCTCTTGTAGTCTAGATTCCAACTCTGAGCCTTGATTGACAGATTTAAGTTCTGCGAATCGATAAAAGCAAAATTATTTCTCATGTCTTCTGGTATTTATTCAAATATACATTGTGTAACAATTCAGTTCAAATCTATTTGACACTCTTTCCCTAAATCTATATTCTATTTTCACTTAGCAAAGAGGGATATGGTAATGGAATGCCCGAAGTGTCAGACAAATAATCCCAACGAGTCTAAATTCTGCATGGAGTGTGCGACGCCCCTTCCAGGGATTAGAGAGGCCGAACACACCAAAACCCTTGAAACACCCAAAGAGGACTTGACCCGCGGGAGCACATTTGCAGGCCGATACGAAATTATTGAGGAACTCGGTAAAGGAGGGATGGGAAGGGTCTACAGAGTCGAGGACAAAAAGATAAAGCAGGAAATTGCCCTCAAGCTGATTAAGCCCGATATCGCCTCAGATAAAAAAACCATAGAACGTTTCAAGAACGAATTGACAACAGCTCGAACCATCCGCCACAAGAACGTCTGTGCCATGTTTGACCTGGGGGAGGAAAAAGGCCAGCACTACATCACGATGGAGTACATCTCAGGAGAGGATCTTAAGGGTTCTATAAGAAGGTTCGGCCATCTCCCGATTGGCAAATCCATATCGATTGCCGGTCAGATATGTGAAGGCCTGGCTGAGGCCCATAATCTTGGAGTCGTTCACCGTGATCTCAAACCAAACAACATTATGATAGATAAGGATGGGAATGCCCGGATTATGGACTTCGGGATTGCCCGCTCCATTAGGGAGAAAGGCATCACGGGTTCCGGAATCATGATTGGAACGCCCGAATACATGTCTCCCGAGCAGGTGGAAGCCAAGGATGTGGACCAGCGCTCGGACATCTATTCTCTGGGAGTCGTTCTCTATGAAATGACAACCGGAAGGCTTCCTTTTGAAGGGGATACACCCTTTGCCATCGGGATCAAACACAAGTCTGAAGCTCCCAAGGATCCCAAAGAATTCAATCCACAGATCCCCGACGATCTCAGCGCAGTCATCCTCAAATGCCTGGAAAAGGAAAAAGGAAAAAGATATCAGAATATTGGAGAGGTGAAATCGGAACTCGAGAAAATAGAGAAGGGCCTTCCTACAACTGATAGAGTTATCCCTAAGAAAAAGCCTCTCACCTCAAAAGAAATGACCGTCACCTTTAATTTTAAGAAGCTTTCTCTCCCTGTTTTAGCCTTTCTAGTAATTGTTGTTGTCTTCATTGCTGTTTTCCTAGGACGGAGCCCCAAATTAGATCCGGATCGTGTAGTCGTCGCTTCTTTTATAAATCAGACCGGAGATCCCAATCTTGATTTTGTCGGCCGGAGGGCCGCTGAGATGATTTCACAGGGATTGAAGACAATAGTTGCTGTTGAAGTAGCCCCTATAGCCGAGTTTGATCTCGGTCAAGAGAAAAACGTGGAGGAAAAACACCTCCGCCGTCTTGCAAAAAATAACAAGGCGGCTCTTGTGATTTCCGGTGAATATTACCCGCAGGGGGAAAACCTGGCTTTCCATGCAAATATATATAACGCAATCGAACAAAAACTGTCTCCATCTCCCGAGCCTATATCGGGGCAGAAAGAGAATCCTATCGAGGCTTTAGAAAAATTACGCAGTAACCTTATGAGTGTTGTGCTGCGCCTTCTTGATCCCCGAATGGAGATCTGGCTGACACTCGCCACATATACGCCTACGTATGAAGCTTTGGTCGAGTTTATAAAGGGCTTTGAATTCTTTGTGCGCGGGAAATATGAAGATTCAATTGAGTATTTTGACCGTGCGGCTGAAATCGATCCCAATTATTTATTGCCTCTTTACATGGCTGCCATAGCACATATAAATTCGGCGGGAAGCTTTTCTGTTGCTGCTCAATACTTAGAAAGAATCAAACAAATTCCTACCTTGTCCCAGGGCGAGAGAACCATGCAGGATTGGCTTGATGCCTGGCTCAAAGGAGATTATGAAAGCATGTTCAGGATTACGCAGCAACATGAGGCACGTGTTCCTGGAACAGCTCAAAGCTACGAGCTTGGTTTGGAAGCCATCATAACAAACCGGCCCCATGTTGCCGTAGAGGCTTTGGCCCGTCTCGATCCTGAAGGCGAGCACATGAAAGACTGGATTGGATATTGGTCTGTTTTGACCCAAGCCCATCATATGATTGGCAATCATAAGCAGGAACTCAAAGAAGCCCTAAAGGCTCAAGAGCAGTATCCAGAGAGCTGGTCGCCTCTGTCGTATAAAATTCAGGCCCTATCAGCTTTAGGCAGGCTGGATAAGGTTTATAAAGTGCTGGAAGAAAGCTATGCTAAACCTCTGACAGATTATTGGAATTCAGCTCGCCTCATGGTGTCAGCCGGAGCGGAATTTAAAGCGCATGGTTATGATGACGCGGCGGCTGAGATGTTCGAACAAGCTCTCTCCTGGTTGAGGCAGAAATCTCCAGAAGAACAGTCTGATTATATGAAATATCAACTTGCCCTAGCTTATGCTTACTCTCAGAATTGGGGAGAGGCACGAACTCTTTTTAAAGAGCTGCATGAGTTATATCCAGAAAGCTTAACATATCTTGGTAATCTCGGACTCCTTGCTGCCAGAACTGGTGATAGGGAGGAAGCGCTCCGGATTTTCGAACTCTTGAAGAACTGGGACAAGCCCTATATTTTTGGAAGCCATACCTTTTGGCAGGCTGTGATCGCGGCTGCTCTGGACGAAAAAGAACGGGCCACTACCTTGCTGCGTGATGCCCTTTCTCAAGGTCAAAGGCATTCCAATCTTTACTGCATCATGTCTTTGGAGCCGCTCTGGGACTACCCCGCGTTTATAGAACTGCTCAAGCCCCGCGAATAGATCTGATAAGTACCACTCGCTGTCTAATAAAAGTATAAACGGCAAATCCTCAAATTGAAGATGATTTTGTAGTTTTTTCCCAAATATATAGAGATTGTACCGTGGAGACATGCTAATATACGCCTTTTGGAGGAACTTCAAATGCCGATAGACGATTCCCTGGAATTGGACAATTTTGAGACTATGACACGCGAAACAATCCCTCGTCCCGGGGAGATTCCAAAAATCTCCGGATTCGATATCTATGGGGAATCCATCCCGATCCGCGGGCCTGTGGGCGGGGATCATATCATCTATCTCGATTTCAAGAACAGATACGATCTGGATGAAGAGATCAAGGAGGTTTCACAAGACGAGCGTTTCACTCCGCAGAGCAAAGACCGGATTATCGCCAATATCCATTCTTTGAAGACCAAAGCTGGATTGCTCATCGCGGATGTTTCCGGCCATTACAAAACTGATTTTTCCTTTGCCTCACGCCTGCATGATTCTTTTTTGATCAGTGTTCTTTATGAGATCGAAGGCCGTGGGGATGTGACTCCGAATCTTTTCAGGAAGCTGAACACGCGGCTCTATAATTCCTCAAGCTTCGATAAATACATCACTATGATCTACGGCGAAATTTCCGAAGCCGGAGCCTTCAAATTCATTTCAGCCGGACATCCTTTTCCCCTGATATATTCCCGTAAACAGGAGAGGCTGCGGCCTGCCGCCGTGTCCGG
>JAUWVG010000467.1 GCA_030617525.1 Candidatus Aminicenantota bacterium
ACAACCACACGTACGGCCTGCCTGGGCGCTAAAAGTGGAGACGTGTCCTCGGGAAGCGCCTGGATTTCTTGATGTTCTTCCGTTTCCTGTTTCTCTTGGACATCCTGAGAAAAAAGGTTCCAAACCATCATGGACAGGCAAATCAAGAAGGCCGCTACGATTAGGACAAACTTTAAACCCGTTCTTTTTCGACTCCACCTCATTCTATCGCTCATGCTCTCTTACTCTTTAAATATTATAGAATCATCTTAAGAATAAAGAAAGACCCCTGAAGTGAATGGGAGCATTTCCATGATTTATTATTGAGTTCTGGGAAAATGATAGAGAAATCAATTGAGTATAAATCTGAAGAGGATGGAAAAAGCGACATCCGAGGATTTAGTCTTACCGAGTTGTTCATCGAGAAGTAGAATTAGGGCCAGGCCTGCAAAACATGAAAAACTTTCTACAGAATTCAATTAATATCGAGAAAGTTATTCATGTTTGGAAGGCCTGGCCCTGATTCTTCTTCTCGACGAACAATCTGTAAGGCTAAATCCTCGGATGTCGCTTTTTCCATCCTCTTCAGATTTTTTCTTCAGTAATTTCTCCATCATCTTCCCAGAACTCTTCAAAATCACGGAAATAGAGATGATTACATACTGCCCTCTTTTCTTGACATTTTTCCCTAAATAGTGCATTTTCTTATAAAAACATATACGACAGATGAGATTAGGTTTCTATACTCCAACAGAATCTCTTCACTTATTATCCTGGATTAATTCTTTCCTGGACTATTCACAAGGAGCTACCTAATGGAAGATAAAATAAAAGCAAAAATCATGGATGCGCCCAAAATGAAGAGAGCGTTCATTAGGATTGCCACGGAAATTACCGAACGTAATCGGGATTTGAATAATTTGGTTATCATCGGAATCAGAACCCGAGGAGTATATGTGGCAAAGAGAATCGCTAAACATATCAAAAATCTGGAAGACATTGAAGTTCCCATTGGAGTCCTAGATATCACTCTTTATCGAGACGATTTTTCTGATATTGAAGCACAGCATGTTGTCAAGACCACAGAAATCAACTTTTCCATAAAGAATAAGGATATTCTTCTTGTCGATGATGTTCTTTTTACGGGACGGACCATCCGGGCAGCCATGGACAGCTTGATGGATCTTGGCCGTCCAAAAACAATCCAACTCCTTGTCTATATTGATCGAGGTCATCGAGAACTCCCAATCAGAGCTGACTATGTGGGTAAATTTCTCCCCACTTCACGAAAAGAAGTCATCCAAGTTCGGCTGAAAGAAATTGACGGGACAGAGGAAGTCCTTATCACCGAGCCGGTTGAACTAAAATAGGAGATTCACATTGCCTTTCAAACACAAACATCTCATCAGAATCAAAGACCTCTCAGCTTCTGATATTTATACAATCCTGGATAGTGCTGAATCCTTTCTGGAAATCTCCACTCGAGAAGTGAAAAAAGTTCCCATACTCAGAGGAAAAACAATCATTAACCTTTTCTTCGAAGCCAGCACAAGAACAAGGAGTTCGTTCGAACTTGCTGCAAAAAGACTGAGTGCAGACATCTCTAATTTTACTAAACAGAGTAGTGCTGTCATAAAAGGAGAAACGCTAAAGGACACTGTCCTTAATCTTGAAGCCATGAAAACAGATGCGATCGTCATCCGCCATGCAGCTGCTGGAGTTCCTTATTTCATCAGCACTTTCTGCTCTTCACATATCATCAATGCTGGAGATGGAGCACATGAACACCCGACACAGGCTCTTCTGGATGCCTTCACAATTCGTCAGGCAAAAAAGAGTTTCACGGGTCTCAAGGTTGTTTTAGTCGGAGACATCCTGCACAGCCGAGTGGCCAGATCGAACATCTTTCTATTTAACACATTGGGAGCTCATGTTGTCTGTGTGGGCCCCCCTCCCATTCTTCCCATCGAATTCAAACAATTTGGAGTGGAGGTGGAATACAATCTGGATCGAGCTCTAGAAGGGGCAGATGTAGTAATGATGCTGCGCATTCAACTCGAGCGTCAACAAAAAAATCTCTTCCCCTCTATAAGAGAATACAGAAACCTCTTCAGCTTAACTCCAAAGAGATTCCGCCTGGCGAAAAAAAATGCCATCATCATGCACCCCGGCCCCATAAATAGAGGCGTTGAAATCTCAGCAGATCTTGCCGATTCAGTAAAATCCGTTATTCTCAAGCAGGTTGAGAACGGAGTTGCGGTTAGAATGGCCGTCCTGTACCTTTTGTTAGGAGGAAAAAAGAGTGAAATTACTGATTAAAAACGGTAGAGTTATCGATCCTTCTTCACATACAGATGAAACTCTGGATATCTTGATCGACAAGAAAAAAATAATCGATATAAAGCCAAAAATCAACTCCAAGGATGCCCATATCATTGACGCATCCCGTCTTGTTGTCACTCCTGGTTTTACAACGATTTCTGCAAACTGCTTGAGGGTGGTTTCAAAAGCCCCTGCACTGACCATTCCCCTGCTCTTGTAGAAGAAGTATAATTCTTCAAATACTGGGACATAAGCTTCCCTAGCAGGAACAGGAAAACCAGATTGTGCCATAGTAACTACTTGAGCCAATGTTTGAATGGTTGTGGTCTTACCACCACTATTTGCTCCTGAGAGTAAAGCGCAATTCTCGCCATTCGTGCCTTCAGGTTGGAATGGTGTCTTTCCAATGCAATAATCGATTGGTTGAACTTTCCCGTGTTTTCCTTTCAGGAAACTCTGTACGAGAAAGATATTGTTAGCATCTTGCACACCAACACCAGTGTATTCCATAGAGATTTTGGGTGTTTGAAGCTCATAATCACGAGAGAAT
>JAUWVG010000196.1 GCA_030617525.1 Candidatus Aminicenantota bacterium
CACGGGCACGAGGCACGAAGAGGATTGCGGCAAAAAGCAGTGAGATCAAGACTGTGATTCGTTTCATCAGAGACGCAGTCAGTTTAATCTTTCAACCAGAAATTATCAAGAGGAGGAGTGACTGGTTAGTATCCCCATTTCCTTGATTTTTTTTTGAGTTCTGTGAAGTGAAAAGAAACCACGTTGCGCTTTCCCCAGCGAGGAAAGCTCACTCGATCTCCGTCCTCATTCTCATCTCCCTCGCGGGAGATGAACCATGCCCGCTCGTCCTCCGATACGGATTTCTCCATCATCTTCCCAGAACTCTATAAAAATCACAGAGATGGGGATTCTTCTTGAGAAATCTGAAGAGGATGGAAAAAGCGACATCCGAGGATTTAGCCTTACCGAGTCGAGCGCTTCCACCTTTTCAGATTTTTTCTTTCTTGATATCTAATCACTTTTTTAAACTCGCTCTTGAAAACACGGAAATGGGGATGTTTACGAAGACAAAGTTAGCGGATTTTGAAGGATTCGGGGATGGCCTGCTTCCAGGCCTGAAATGCGGTTTGGACATCAAGATCGATAAGTGTCTTATTCTGGTGGCCAATCTCAATTTTTGCACCGCCGGTTTCGCCGATTTTTTTTGCGAAAACACCCCTTTCTTTGGCAAGGTTTAAGATTCGGGAAAGATGATGCGAAGGGGCTGTCACGAGAATTCTTGATTGGGTCTCGCCAAAAAGAAGAGAATCCGATCGAATATTGTCGGAGAGATGGACAACACAGCCAATTTTTTTAGCGCTGAGAAAAGCACATTCAAAGAGACAGAGTGCCAGCCCTCCTTCAGAAATATCGTGGGCGGATGAGAGAAGGCCATCATCAATGGCTTCCAGACAGAGATTTTGGACTCGTTTTTCTTCTTCCAGATCGATTTGAGGGGGACGTCCCTTTTCCATTTGGAATTGAGATTTCAAGTAGGCCGTACCGCCTATCTCATCTCTGTTATTACCCAGAAGAAAAATGGCCTCTCCATTGTCTATGAATCCCGGGCCGATCGATTTGTCTAGGTCTGGAATAATCCCGACAATGCCCAGAACGGGTGTAGGGTGAATGGGCTTCCCATCTGTTTCATTGTAAAAACTGACATTACCGCCAGTGATAGGAATATCAAAGGCCAGACATGCCTCGGAAATTCCCTCGACGATCTCTTTGAACTGCCACATGATTTCTGGTTTTTCAGGGTTGCCGAAGTTCAGGCAGTTTGTAACTCCGATAGGATAGGCCCCAACACAGCTGAGGTTCCGGCAGGCTTCGGCGACGGCTATTTTCCCTCCACTCTTCGGATCTAGATAGGAGTATAGAGGATTTCCGTCAAGAGTTGTAGCAAGGGCCTTTTTTGTGCCTTTAATCCGGATCACAGACGCATCTGCGCCGGGGAGGAGGGCCGTGTTGGTTTGCACCATGTGGTCGTACTGGCGAAACACCCATTCTTTATCGGCTTGGGTTGGATCTGTCAAAAGATCGAGGAGAGTTTGGTTGAGATTTTCGGGGAGAGGAAGAGAGTCTAATTGATCCAATTTATCAAGATAGGCGGGGCGTTCGAATGGACGATCATAAACCGGACAGAGGTTAACGATAGAGTCGACGGGAATATTGACGACTTCTTGTCCGTTTGCCTCCACCTTGAGTTTATCTCCATCCGTGACTTGCCCGATGTGTATTGCTTCCAGATCCCATTTTTCAAATATCTCTTGCACGGCCTGGACCTTATCCCTTTTAGCAACGATGAGCATCCGTTCTTGTGATTCTGAGAGCATGATTTCATAGGGAGTCATGCCCTCTTCACGTTGAGGAACAAGGTCGAGGTTGATCGCGATTCCCGAACCAGAGTTGGATGCCATTTCCGAGGTGGAGCAGGTTAAACCTGCGGCCCCCATGTCTTGAATACCTACGATGAGGTCCTTGTCCATGACTTCTAGGCAGGCCTCGAGAAGGAGCTTTTCTTTAAAGGGATCTCCTACCTGGACATTGGGTCTTTTCTTTTCAAGATCTTCATCGAATTCGGCCGAGGCCATAGTGGCGCCGTGAATTCCATCCCGCCCGGTTTTGGAACCAACGTAGAGAACAGAATTTCCGGCTCCCTCTGCTTTGGCATAGAATATTTTCTCTTTCCGGGCTAGGCCGATACAAAAGACATTGACCAGAGGGTTCGGGGAGTAGCACTTATTAAAATAAATTTCACCACCGACGGTCGGAATCCCAATGGAGTTGCCATAGCCCGCTATGCCGGAGACGACGCCTTCCATAATGGATTTATTGTGAGCTTGAGAAAGAGGGCCGAAACGAAGAGAATCCATAAGGGCGATCGGTCGTGCGCCCATGGTGAAAATGTCTCTGAGAATTCCGCCGACTCCTGTTGCAGCACCTTGGTACGGCTCGATGAAGGACGGATGGTTATGCGACTCAATTTTGAAAACAATGGCCAAGCCGTCTCCGATGTCCATAATGCCTGCATTTTCTCCAGGACCTTGGATGACATTTTCTCCGGATGTCGGAAGTTTTTTCAGATGGATTTTTGAACTCTTGTAGCTGCAGTGTTCAGACCACATGAGTGAAAAAATACCGAGTTCAGTGAGATTGGGCTCTCGGCCGATAAGTTCGACAATTTTCTCATATTCTTGTTCGGTCAAACCGTGTTCTTTAATAATTTTTTTTTCGATCATGTCAAGCTAACCAATCAATGATGGATTGAAAGATAATTTTCCCATCCTCACTTCCTAAGATTGCTTCGGAGGCTCGCTCAGGATGCGGCATCATTCCCATCACATTTCCGGCTTTGTTGATGATTCCCGCAACGCTCTCTTTAGATCCATTGACATTCCCTTTATCTGAGATAAGGCCGTTGTGTTCCGAGTACCGAAAGACAATCTGATTGTTCTCTATGAGTGTCTCTATGCCCTCTTCAGAATCGTAGTAGTTGCCGTCAAAATGAGCAATTGGGATCCGGAGAACCTGTCCTTTTTCCCCTCTTTTCGTGAAGGGCGTCTTTTTTTCTTCGATACGAATGTGAACATGCTGACAGAGGAACTTGAGATTTTTATTTCTAAGCATGGCCCCTGGAAGAAGTCCCAATTCAAGGAGGACCTGAAATCCATTGCATATTCCCAGGACAAGCCCTCCCTTCATGGCGAATTCTTTGACCTCCTGCATCAGTGGAGAAAACCTGGCGATCGCCCCTGACCGGAGGTAGTCTCCGTAAGAGAATCCGCCAGGCAGGATGATGCAGTCCACATCTTTGATATTGTGATCTTTGTGCCAGAGGAACACGGTCTCCATATGGAATACGTCTCGGAGCACATTAAAAGTGTCGTAATCACAGTTTGACCCGGGAAAGATAACAATACCAAATTTCATCTACTCAAGAATCTCCCAAGTAAACTTTTCGATGATGGGATTTGCCAGGACCTTATTTGATATTTCAGGGATGATCTTTTCGATGTCGGCATCGGACATATCCGTGATGTCGACCTCAAAAACTTTGCCCTGTCTCACATCGCTGATGTTTTTGTACCCGAGCGTATGGAGCGCATTCTTGACGGTCTGTCCCTGTGGGTCTAAAACACTGTCTTTAAAAGAAACAAGCACTCTAACTTTCATTGGTAAACACTCTCTCGAAAATATAGTCAATTTTTTCTAAATAGGGTTCAAGCGAAAAGCAGTCTTCAATCTCATCGGGTTTGAGAACTCTGTTGATGTCCTTGTCAGCGTGGATTAGTTCTTTGAAGTCGAGATTTTTTTCCCATGCCTTCATGCTGTTTTTCTGTACGAGTTCGAAAGCCTGCTCTCGAGTCAGTTTCTTTTTTGTCAGGGCAAGGAGGACACGTTGAGAGAAGACAAGACCCCGGGTCACATCGATATTGCTGCGCATCCGATCGGGATGGATTTTCCAGCTCTGGATAATGTTCGTGATTTCTGACAGCAAATAATCTGTAATGATAAAGGAATCGGGGAAGATGACTCTTTCCGCTGAGGAGTGAGAGATGTCTCTTTCGTGCCAAAGGGGAATGTTTTCGAGAGCGACCTGCAGGTTGCCTCTAGTCAGCCGTGCCATCCCAGAAATTCTTTCGCAGCGGACCGGATTTTTTTTGTGCGGCATGGACGAGGAGCCTTTTTGGCCCTTGGTGAACGATTCCTCCATTTCCAGTGTTTCGGTTTTCTGCAGGAGGCGTATCTCAACGGCGAATTTGTCGAAAGAGGCACAGATAAGGGCGAGGGTTGATAGGACTTCAGCATGCCGGTCCCGCTGGAGGACCTGGGTGGATACACGTGCGGGTTTGAGTCCCAGTTTTTTGAGGGCATTGATTTCCAGCTTGGGATTCAGGTGGATATATGTGCCGACAGAACCGGAAATCCGGCCGTAGCTGATCACTTCGAGAGCCCTGTCGATACGGTCGAGGTGGCGTTTGATCTCTTCATACCAGACCAAAAGCTTAACCCCAAATGTGATGGGTTCAGCATGCACTCCGTGGGTTCTTCCAATCATAACGGTTTTCTTGTGCCGGAGGGCTTCCTTCTTCAAGAGATTGAGGAGGATACGAAGATCTTTTTGGATTTTCTTCAGTCCTTCTTTGATGAGCATAGAAAAGGCCGTGTCGACGACATCATAAGATGTCAATCCAAGATGGATGAACCGGGAGTCATTTCCCACGTGCTCTGCAACCGAAGTGAGGAAGGCGATTACATCGTGTTTGACCACACCTTCGATCTCCTCGATCCGTTCGACCGAGAAACCAGCCTTGGTTTTGATTCTTTCTAAAGCTATGAGAGGGATTTCTCCCAACTGGTTCCAGGCTTCACAGACGGCGATCTCCACATCCAGCCATTTTTGATACCGGTTTTGGTCAGTCCAAATAGATCCCATTTCAGGGAGTGTGTAACGTTCAATCATGGATAATATCCTAAAAAAAATTAAGATCGAATTTTATCAACATCTTCCTCTTCATGTCAAACTTTTAGGGGAATTGGGGCCTGGCTTTGATTGTGTGAATAGGGCCAGGCTTTTGAAAGTTGGAAAAAACAAGAATTGGGGTCAGGCTTTCATAACTTGAATTATTTTGTCTCATATATTTTTGTCCTGTCAAAATATTTCAACTTTTTAAAAGCCTGACCCCGTTTTTCCCAAGTTTTGAAAGCCTGTCCCTAATTCTTATTCACGTTTTCAAAGCCAGGCCCCAATTCCCCCAAAGGATTTGGTAGAATGGTTGTCTAATGGTATGGAAGAGATATATGGATGATTTATCTGATGATCAACTTGTGCGACTGGCTAAACAGGAAGACGTGGAAGCCTTTGCGGAATTGGCCCGACGCTATCAGGGGAGGATTTACAATTTGATTATAGGATTGACAAAAAATCATTGTGATGCCGACGACTTGGCGCAGGAAACATTTTTGATGGCCTATAAGTTTTTGCGGAGATACAAGCAGGACTCCAGTTTTTACACATGGCTGTACCGGATAGCAGTCAATCGGACCTTGAATTATTTTAAAAAAACCCAGCGTGAAAAAAGAAAAACAGAGGCGGTTATCAATGAATTTCC
>JAUWVG010000295.1 GCA_030617525.1 Candidatus Aminicenantota bacterium
TCGCCAGGATTTTTCTGAACAGATAGACCGAGAAGAGAGCGATGGGAACTTCGGGATAGAGATGAAAGGCGTAAAACAGGACGGGGGCCGAGAACGAATACAAGAACCACAGGACGAGTGATATTTTCTCTTTCTTCCACAAGCCATTTGCAAGAAGGAAGAGTTGAACTCCAAGTAGTGCCGCCCAGATGGACAGGCTTCCCTTTATGATGAAAATAAGCACTCTTTCCTTAAAGAGCTGGCTCAGGGCATAAAATGGAAGCATCATGACGGAAATACCGGGTTGGTTTATAGGGAAAATCCAGTCCGTGCCTTTCTTGCCGAACCGTCCGTATATGCCCAAACTCATTTTTGGATAGAGTTTTTTTGGGTAGAAGTGAAAATAGTCTTCCTGGTCGTAATTATTGGCGACATTGATGTCCTGGTCCTGGTAGAGGCTGTGTGTTGTCATTAGATACCAGGGTTCATCTCCAGAAAAAGCGAAGCCTTTGGAAACGATGACGAGGGCACACAGCTGATAGACCAGAAATGCCAGAACAAAGAGGAGAATCAATTTTTTCTTGCGGGGAAGCCGTATGAATCGGGCCGTACTCTTTTCCCAAAGGGACAAAAAATTCATTTTTGTACTCAGCTGGAAAATCTTTGTGAGGACAACAGCGGCTAAAACGAACACCAGCAGGTGATTCATTCGCACCTTCAAGTCTTTCTGGAGGATAAAAAACTTAAGACATAAGGGAGTGAGCAGGAAAAAACTCAAAGGGAGGAGAGGAAAGATGTTTTCCCTGTGGGCCACCTGACTCTCAATTGAAAAAAAACTCCGGTCGCACAAAGCCAGAAGTTTCCACAGCAAAAAAAGAACAACACAACTTCCAATTAGTAAAAGAAGAAAGGGAAGGATAGAAATGGAATAACGATGATTCTCCAGAGAAAGGCCCGGGATCTGGAAATAGATGGTTAGAAAGAAAGTCAGCCCGAGCCCGATAAGGAAAAGCACAAGCAGGGCGGCTTTGGTTTGATGGTTTTTCACACCCTGAGAAATAATAGAATTCCCCTCATATGTCAAGTTGATCAAGTTGGAATAAGTCAAGTTGTGAAGGCCAGGCCCCGATTATTGTCCCAAAGAAAAGAGGAAAGGATTGGTGTAGGCGATCACTCCCGAAGTCTTAAAAAGTTCGATGCTCAAGCGGTAGAGATATCGTTTCTTGAAGCGGTAGAAGGAAGTGGGAGATACTTGAATGGATTTTTTTTCTTTAGAGACCGTGCCTTTGAATAGACTCATATCAAAGTACTTTATGTCCACATCGAACTCGCCATCTAGTGATCCAAAGTTGAGCATAAATTCATCAAGAGGGCGCCAGGAAGTAAAATAAAAAACATAGGAGCGCTTATCTCTGGGCAGCTGGAAATGTCCTGGTGAGGGCATCCTGATCACTCTTCCCAATGAATAAAAAGTCAGCTTATCTCCTGTCGGCAGTGTCATATTTGTAGGAGATTGGAGGATGAATCGAGGAAAAAGGACCCCCCAGAGAAAGACCAGTACTAACGTCAGACAGACTATCCCTACATGAACAGAGAGCTTTGTCTTGAATGTATGCTTTTTGACGATCAAGTAGGCAGAGATAAACAGAACAAAGACCAAAATCCAGATGTAATTTGGAATCCAGTCCCGGTTTTCTATCTTTAGAAAGGAAGGCAGAAACTGAGGAAGGTAGAAATGGAGATTGCTCAAATGGAGAAAGAGCTGTCCAGCCCGCTGCGTTTCTCCAAATGTTGTCGACTGATAAAGGGCCCAGGGATTTTTGAGGAGGACAAAAACAACAGTAAAACTAAGAAAAAGAGCGGCGGAGAATAGGTAGGCGAATATTTTTTTAGCGTTATACATAAGAAAATATCCCAATAAAATGCCCATGGCCCAAAAAACAGCGACCTGCGTCCGTGCTTGGGGCGCATAGGCGCCTCTTTGCGTAAGAAAAGCCAATCCGAGCACATAAGGAGCGGTTAATAAAAGAAGGGATAGAAGCTTATGAAAATTCCTTCTCCCCAATTCGATCATCCCAAGAAATCCGAAAAAATAGACCGGTGCATACAAAAGCAGGCCATCTCTTTGATCGAAAAAATAGCCTAGAAGAGTTTCCAGCCTTATTTTCATGGAGCCTTCTAAAAAGATTTCTTTAAGCAGGGAGAGGGATTTGGATAATGTCGTGGTTTCTTCTAAAGATGCAGAAAAAGGAGAGAGCGAACCGTATACAGAAAAAGGAGAGAGCGAACCGTAAGCGGTATAAGAAAAAAGAGTGTGAAGAAGGACAAGAAAGACCGGACCTGCCAGAAAATACAATATATTTGATCCAACTTTTTGTCTTTTGAGCAGAATCCACATGGCATACAGAAAAAATGGGACGAGGATAAACATGTACTTGACTGAGTGAAGCCAGAGAAAGGAACCCAGAAGAAATCCGATAAAGAGAAGTTTTGATTTTGTCCATAATTCTGAAAATTGGAGCAAGCGGAAAATTGTCAGGGAAAATAGTGCCAGGATGATTTCAGGATAGATATGAAGAGAATGGAAAAAGATGGGCATAGAAAAGCAAAAAATAAACCATAAAATCATCGCTATTTTTTCGTTTTTCCATTCCTGTAAGGCAAAGAGAAATAACTGAATTCCCAAAAGGGCTCCAAAAATACTCATCCCAAACCGCACGAAATAGAAGACTGCCCCCTTAGAGAAAAGGAGTCCAAGTGTATAAAAAGGAAGGAGGAAAATGGATAATCCCGGAGAGTGAAAGGGATGTCCCTCTGATCCCGTAGCTATGTGGGCATCGAGTTTGACGCCCTCAGGCATATAGGCAGAGTAATCATTATCGGCATAGTTGTTTGCGACCTTAAAATCACCGTCCTTGAGCAGGCTGTGGGTGATCAGAAGGTAATGTGGTTCATCCCCAGAGTAGCTTATGTCTCCCTTTTTCATCAGTACAGACCCGAAGTTGAATATAGCAAGAGCCAGAAGAAAAAGGATTACGAGCTTTCTTTTGAGAGGGAAGGCTGCAATTTTTTTCCAGATATTATGTGTGCTTTCCGGTTTTTCTGTTTTTAATTTTTGGAAGATGATGAATTTAATAGAGAGAATACCGGCCAGTACGGCGAATCCAAAAAGGGCCATCCTTGCGGAAAAATCGTTGTGGTCCACATAACGGGAATTGGATAGCGGCAGCAGCAGGAGCAGAACAAGAGGGATATAACTCAAAATATCCAAATATTTTGTTCGAGTCCAACTGATTTCGAAATGCCGGGATAAAAATTTTGAGTAAGACAACCAGGCTATTAAAAGAATAAAAAAAGCGAGAACTGCTGCCGTCACAAATAGGAAAACATTAAAATGAAATGAATGATCTGCAATAGTGTAGCTGTGAGACTGTCTCAGCAATGAAAAAAAGTAGCCGAGGAGTAAAGAACAGAAAAAAAGGATTAAAAACTTTATGGGCTGAGGGGGTCTTTTCATTTATAAGCCTCGAGTACTCAATAAAAACAAAGCCAGTATAAATTACGTATAATATATTCGAGGCGAGATGTACAGGCAACTTATCCTGAATAATTCATAAAAAATGTCGATGTTTACTTTAATTTCTGCATTTTTCAGTATGTTCCTTAACTTTTCGGAAAAACATCTAAAAAACTTTGTTTTTGTTAAATTTTTTATCTATAATCAACATTTTTTACCCTTCGGGCGAGTCGATAATACCCCATCTGCTTTGTTGCGACGCATTTGCGGTACAAAAGTACAGCTTCATACGTCGACGCCTCGCATCTGTGGCATTCTAGACTCGTGAATATTACAGGTTATGTGATAAGATGGCATCCCAGTTTGTCTTAACGAACCCGTTGATAAAAAAATTTGTGTTTGGAGGCGTAAAATGAAATTCAAAACGAGTTTGTGTCTTGTTGTCCTTTTGGCTCTGTCTGCTGGTTCCATATGGGCTGCAGAAGAGGGCGATCTCTCTTTATCGTTAGAGGACTGTATCCTAAAGGCACTCGAGAATAACCTCCGTGTGGCTATTGAGGTGATCAATCCTGGCTTGGCTGAAATGTCGGTCACGCGAGCCAAAGAAATTTTTATGCCCCGCTTTGATCTCAATTATGGAGCCCGGAGCACGGAAAGTCCCTCATACTGGTTTCTTGAAGCCAGCGGCACGTCCATAACAAAATACTCAGATTATTCTGTTGGGGTAGTTAAACGGATTCCAACCGGAGGGAACCTGTCCCTCTCTTTAACCGGATACAACTCCGACACAAACCAGATG
>JAUWVG010000367.1 GCA_030617525.1 Candidatus Aminicenantota bacterium
GGGATGATCGTTGGGAATCCTTCGGCCATAATCCTGTACTTGGGAAATTCAACGATTCTGATTTCATTGAACTGGTAGGGGCTAAAATTCGAGGTGTAGTAGTCGAGGGACATTTTTATAGATTTGATCATCATATCAATATTGTAATCATGACCGGGATGATAGTAGATTTCGATATCCACGTCCTTCCATCGGTCTTTTTTCATTTCATATCTGGCGGAAAGAAACGGAAAGTATTTGAGGATTTTGTTTTCGGCTTTGTAGAAAAAATAATTCCTGTCTCCCTCTTCCCATTTGTTCAGAAGTTCTCCTGCCGTGAGAGCGATTTGGTCTGAACTTGTGCTTACAACCGCTTCAAAATTAATCCAGTCCGCATCCCTCCCCATGGGACTGAACATCTTCATCTCGTTTTCGCTTTGAGGGGCAATTCTCGGTTTTGGTTTTAATCCATATTTTTTTCGCTGATTATTATCAGAAAGTTCCATACTGAAAAAAGGGTCGTAACACAACGAAGGTGTGGTGTCCCACTGGTAAATGAAGGTCCCGTTTTTGAGAAGACCGGTTCTCAATGAGGGAAAAACTCCAAAACCTCCATTGGCATGATTTTGAAATCCTTTTACAGAAACTTCCAGATCAAAGTCCAGAGTCAAAGTGTTTCCTGGAAAAAGAGGTTGTTCTAGCCTGTAAATAGTGACTCCATATTCCCTGTGATCCTCTAGGACTACAAAAGGAATATCGAAAACGAGTTGATTGAGATCAACTTCTCTTGACACCTGAATAAAAATATCATGGATATCCGATTCTGTTTTGTTCTTTAGAATCATTCTCCCTTTTGAGGTCACTTTTTTTTCCTTGGGAAAGATGTCCACGTTCATCTTTATATCCGTAACGCTCGGTAGAGGAGCGGTTTCATAGTTTTTGAATTTTTTTTCATAGTTGGCGCGAAATAATGAGATGCGTCTTGAGGATTCATAATTGTTAAGAATGTTTGTATTGTAGAGGATAAAGCTCCCTATGAGACAACATGAAATAATTCCTGCTCCAAATGCCCATTTTTTTGTCCTGGTCATCCGAAATTTTGCGGCTCTAAATCTGTCCTTTGTTTTTGTATCAAATCCTCGAACCCAGAAGACAAGAGACAGGATAATCAGCAGAAATGCCATGGCACTGTAGTACAGGTTAAAAAAGAACAATCGGTTTGCGTATGGGCCGTACCCGTTCATCTCGGAATATGTGTGAGTCAGTATGTCGGCAAATCCCCAAAGATGATGCTCCAGTCCTATCATATGTATAGCATCTTGAAGGATGAGGAATAGGGCAAACAAAAAATATCCGAGAAGTTTGTTGTTGAGAACAATTTGAAGAAAGAGGGCAAGAATGGCCATTAGCAAAAAAGTGATGAGACGCATTCCGAACAGTTCCTGAATATAGATCCCCAGTTCAAAACGAAAATATCCGTGCATCACCTGGACAAGAATTCCTGTAAATAAAAGAGACAACATCAAAACAAGTTGAATGAGGACAAGTGCTCCCAGTTTTCCCAAAACCGGTACCCATGCCGGTACAGGGAGAGTGTCATATATCTCGTTTACTTTTTTGTTCCTCTCCCGCCATACGATCTCTCCGGCACAGAACGCGATGAGGATAAATAGAAAAAACATGAACAGATTTCCAAGAGAATCAATGACCTGGTATGTTGTGGGATAGGTTTGTGTCCCTCGTATGAGACCGACATTCCTGAATCCGACCACGAACATGAAGAGAATGCCCAAGAATAGGATAACCAAGAAATAGATGTTTTTTACGAGGGCCTTAAAATCCTGAAATGCCGTGGAGTAGATCTGTTTGATGGCATCCTTGAACCTAAAGGTCTGAGTCACACTTAAATTAAAGACGGAAAACTTGATGTTATCTGTTTGATGGTGTGATTGTGAGGACTCAGGGTGGGTCCGTCTCAATCTTTGAGATTCAATGAGAAGGGAAAACTGAAATTTTTTATAGGTCCAAACCAGGATAAGAATAGCGACTGCCAACCAGATAATCCTATTGAGGAAAAAATTTCCTGTAAAAGGTATCAACTGAGTGTTTTTTTGTGCAATGGCCCAGTAGTCGTACAGACTCCGGACAGAGATCTGGCCAAAAGGATCGATAAGGGCGGCCAGAAATCGACTCTGACTCTGCATCAAACTCAATCCCACAATATAACCCATAAAAAGACCGATGCTGCCCAAATAGACGGGAAAGATCTTTCGAGTCAGTAGGGCGATCGAAAAAAAGAGTGCGCCTGTAAATATCAGATTAGGGACAACGCCCACAAGATAGGGTTGGATGTAAGCCATTGTTTGGATTGGCCCGAGTTTGTCGGGATTGACAAAGGGCAGAAGATTCGCGATAAAGGCGCCGATCCCGGCTCCTGAAAAGACAAAAAGTACAGAAACAAAGGCTGCCGTAAACCGGCCTGCCATGTATTCAATCTTTTTTACCGGATAAGAGAAAAACAATTCATGAGTGTTGTTCTTAAAGTCCCGGTATGCCGCATTGCCGAAATATGCGGCCGTTATTAAAATTCCGATATGAGACAACATCGTAATCAAATAGTAAAGGATGTAAGGGGCATTGGCATGGATGCTCCCCACCCCTGCACCGAGATAATTTTTCAACGGCCCCCCACCGAGAAGAGCGGTGAAGACGGCAAAATAACCCATAAGCAGAAAAAAACCAAAATAGATAAACGTTGATACTTTTTTAAACCTTTGCCTGAGTTCGAACAGGAAAATATTTTTAAGCTTCATCGGTTTCTCCATTCTTAATGATGGAAAAATAGACATCTTCCAGGTCTGGTTTTTCCGAAACAAAAGAATCATCCGGACGATCTTCACTCCAGACATGGATTTGCAGGTTTCCCCCGAACAGGTTAGAGCGAATGATGTTGAATTTGTTGTCGTATTCTGCGATGTCCTTTTTGTCAATAATTTTTTTCCAGATTTTCCCTTCCAGTTTTTTTATGGCGTTTTCCGGTTGGCCGGAGAGGAGTATTCGTCCATCGTGGATGATTGCCATATGATTGCACAGCACCTGGATGTCATCGACTATGTGTGTGGAGAGAATAACGATCCTGTTTTCACTGATTTCACTTAAAATATTATGGAACCTGTTTCTTTCTTCCGGATCCAATCCGGCTGTCGGCTCATCAACAATCAGCAGTTTTGGATCTCCCACCAGTGCTTGAGCAATTCCGAAACGCTGTTTCATGCCCCCGGAAAATCCTCCCAATTTTCTTTTCCGAACATCAAACAGGTTTGTCTGTTGGAGTATATAGAGGACAGTTTCTTTTCGCTCTTTGGTGTCTGAGATACCTTTAAGCAGCGCGATGTGGTTCAGCATGAGTTCGGCTGTTACTTCCGGGTACACACCAAATTCCTGGGGGAGGTAGCCCAAAATCTGCCTCACTTTATCTTTTTCCTTGAGGACATCACAGCCGTCTAAATCAATCTCGCCTTCATCGGCTTTCTGTAGAGTGGCGATGGTTCGCATAAGAGTTGATTTTCCCGCTCCATTGGGACCCAGCAGGCCGAACATGCCCGAAGAGATCTCCAGTCCGACTGATTTTAAAGCCTGTACACCGTTTGGATACGTTTTTGACAAGTTCTGTATTTTTAGTTTCATTTTTGTCTCCTTCGCAGCACAATATGAGAGATATCTCCCTTGGAGACAATGGGAAGGCTTTCTCAATTATCAAAAATAGGAAAGGTTTCCTAT
>JAUWVG010000120.1 GCA_030617525.1 Candidatus Aminicenantota bacterium
ATGAAAAAAATATTCAGCTGGACATTTTTTATGTCCCTCACCCTATTGTGCGCCTCGGCTATAGCCTACACAATTCACTATTTTATCTTTAAAGACGCCCACCACATTTTTATCTACATGGTCGGAGATTTGGGCTTTTTGTTTCTGGATGTACTGCTGGTTATCCTTCTTCTTGAACGCCTCCTTAACTGGAGAGAAAAGAAGGCCCTTCTAAGTAAATTGAATATTGTGATAGGCACTTTCTTCAGTGAGGTCGGGCTTGGTCTCCTGAAACGGATTAATGTGTTTGTTGAAAACTGGCAGGAATTGGAAAAAGACTGTGAAATCAGCCCCGAATGGGACAAAAAAGATTTTAAAAGAGCTATGAAAGCCGCACATGAATTTCCCTTTGCAGTAAATATTCACATCGAAAATTTATTGGAATTGCGGGAGTATCTTATTACAAAACGACCCTGTCTGATGAGGATACTGGAAAATCCCAATCTATTTGAACATGACCAGTTTACTGATTTGCTGTGGGCCGTTTTTCATCTCAGTGAGGAATTGTCTTTTCGCGGTGACGCATTGGATAACCTACCCGAAACAGATTACAAACACATTGCCGGGGATTTGAGACGGGCTTACACTCAGCTGACAGTACTATGGCTGCAGTACACGCTGCATCTTAAGGAAAATTATCCGTTCCTATTTTCTCTGGCCGCCAGAATTAATCCAATGAACCCTGCCGCTTCTCCTATTGTGAAGTAAAATACTTCTTAATCCAATCGTCAATTTCATCACGAGATTTCCGGAATGCTGCCAACTTTTCATCCTCTGTACTCCGCACCACTGAGGGATCTTGAAATCCCTTGTGGACAATCCGGCTCCCAGGGAAAAATGGACAGGATTCTCTGACAGAATCACAGAAAGTTACGACAATATCAAATTTTTCATCTAAAAATTCATTCAAATTTTTGGATCGCTGCCCGGAAATATCGATGTTGATTTCCTTTAACACGAGCTTTGCATGTGGTTTTACGCCGTTGGGATCATTTCCGGCACTTGAAACATCATAGAGGGCTCCAAACTTAGCCCTCAGCAATCCCTCAGCCATCTGAGATCTTGCTGAATTGTGTGTGCAGATGAACAGCAAACGTTGTTTTTTAGAGTGCGTCATTTAAACTTCCACCAAAAAGTGATGTTTAAATAAATATCATTTCCAGGTTTTTCTTCTAGAGCCGTTTCGATGTCTCCACTCCTGTAGCCCTGCCAGTTGACATCCGCTCGTGCTTCTGAAACGAAAAAACCTAACGCCATAACAGCCAGAACACAAATAATCCTTTTTTTTACAAAACTTTTTTTAGAAATAGAAAATGACATGAGTCGTCTCTCTATGATGGAGCCACAAAAATTTTAAACTGCATTATACATCCTTGGATTTTGATATTCAATAAAACCGGCCGAACGCCTCAAAGAAGGCTTTAGAATAATTTTTCAGTAAAGCAGATAAGGTTTTCGTTTAGCCTTGAAAACAACAAGATTTTTTTTAAAGTTTTCAACAATTTGATCTATGTTTTTTTTGCACTCTAAGAATTCTCGCACCTTAGCCGTCCCGATGATTTTATCAAAATAATCAGAGTAAAACTCAAAAGCGTCAGGGTACATATCCATAACAGTCTTAATAATGAGGAGAGAAGTTTTTAAAGGAGAATATTTCTCCCTATTGACAACATGAATCCGGCAGCCGCTGCAGAGTTCTCTCCTGTATTTTGAAAACGTAGGGGTAAATTTCACATCTTTAAAAAAGACTCCGGGAATACTGAGGCCATTGAGCTCCTTCAATAAGTCATCTCCATCAATCCAGGGCGCACCAAAAAGTTCGAAAGGCTTCGCAGTTCCTCTCCCTTCTGAGATGTTTGTTCCTTCCAAGAACACTTGGCCGGGATAGACTGTGGCTGTCGTGAGGAAAGGCATATTCGGAGATGGATTGATCCATGTGAGATTGGTCTCATCAAACCACTGCTCCCGAGCCCAACCCCGCATAGGGACAACGGATAAATCGACCTTGTGTTCAAGATAATTCTCATTGAACAAGACAGCCAGCTCTCCGAGCGTCATTCCATGTCTTACGGGAATGGGATAGAGCCCCACAAATGAGCTGTATTTAGGATATTCCAGAATAGGGCCTTCCATCGTCACACCGTTGATGGGATTGGGTCGGTCGAGAACAACAAAAGAGATATTTTTCTTGGCTGCTGATAACATGCTGAAGGCCATGGTAGCCAGAAATGTATAAATCCGCGTGCCTACGTCCTGGATATCAAAGACCAGCACATCGATATCCTGCAGCATCTCTAGTGCGGGATACTTTTCCGAATCTTCCGTGTCAAACGTACGCATAGTCTCATCAATCTTAAGCAGGAAATCCGGTTCTTTTTTTTTTGACTGGCCGTAAAGACTAAAAACAGGAAGATTAAGTTTTTTATCGATATAAAAAGGAACATATTCACCGGCCTGCGCATCTCCCCTCATCCCATGTTCCGGACCAAAGAGGGCAACAAGATCAATCCCGGGATGATTATTGAAGAGCTCGGCCGTACTTTCAGAAGAAGAACTGACACCGGTTTGGTTTGTGATCAAACCGACCCTCTGTCCCTTGAATAGACCCACCCGATCATCAAGGAAAACATCCACTCCAAGTTTGATCCGGTTGGATTTCATAGTCAAAAAAATTAAGACCGTATACCGATTAAAAGAACAAAAGCTGTTGTCTTCCGTACCAGGCCTTCATTTGGAAGAACAAGAAGATTTTTCTGGCCGAGATGAGACCGCACTTCTATGAACAGAAAGAGCTGCTCTTTGAGCTCCATCTCAAAGCCTGCCCCAAATACTACGCCGATATCCAATCGTTTCAAAGTTCCTTCCAAATCAACTGGCTCTTCCTCTTTTTGGTACATAATATTCGAGATGATTCCTGCAAATTCAACGCCTCCTACAACGTATGGAGATGTTCCATGAAATAGTTTACTTCGCAAAAGAACAGGAACGCTCATCGTATTCAAAACATGCCGTTCCTCTCTTATGGAAGGTCCTGTTCGACTTCCCTTTTGAAAAAAAAGGAGATCCACTTCAAAAAGAGTACGGTAAGTCATATCGATTTCAATCCCGAATCCTCCTTGAAGACCCATCTTGTATGACCAAATGGTATTTTCGTCTCCGGAATAATTAGAGAGGTTCAAACCTCCCATTATTTTAAAGTCTCCATAAAGAGATGATCCGATCAGAAAGAGAAGAGAAATAAGAGCGAATTTTTTCATCCTTGTATTCAATGATTTGGCCCTCATTTTACGAGCTTATGATAAAAACATATCTGATAAAAATCAACTTGAATTTATTGTTGATAACCGGATACAGAACATTTTCGTTTATGCTATAATCGTAAAACATAAAGAATTTATATGGACGAGACAGACAAAAAAAAGAAGACTTTTACTACAATCGTAGTCTTTCTCCAATTATGGACAATCCTTTCCATCCTTATCACATTTTTTCTTGCACCTTACAAAGAAATTCAATGTCATCTTCTTTTTCAATATAAACTGTACAATACAATCCTGTTATATCTCCAGGATTCCTTTCTGAAAGGCATTTTGATTGCGTTTACTGTGCTTGGATTTTTGGTTTTTGGAGGATTTTTTATAAAAAAAATGAGAATCCCTTTTAAGAAAGGGACACAGAAGATTAGGCGTTCATTTTTTTTCAAAACACTCTCTTTAATTTCCTTGGTATTAGCGTTGGCTTTAAATTTAGTCATCGTCTTTAACCAACTCCGCCGAGAACCCAATGTGCTTATTTTAGTCGTCGACACTCTCAGGTCGGATTATACAGCCATCGGAAACGAAACCATTTCTACCACCCCGAATCTAAAAAATAAACTCATGCCGGATTCCATGTACTTCAGCAATGCATTTTCTAATTCTCCCTGGACATTGCCCTCTGTGTCTTCTCTTTTGACCTCACAATACCCCTCCCGAATAAATATCCATAATCTGGTCTCTCGACTCGATGAGAAACACCTGACATTAACAGAAATTTTGAAAGACCGGGGATATTTCACATATGGTGCCGTCAGTCATCTGCTGCTGCAGCAGAAATACGGACTCCATCAAGGATTCAACATCTATAACGAAAACAATATTTCCTCTGAATTTTTTAATCATAATTCCATCAGTTCTCCCGGCATTACAGACGACGCCATTCAGTTCATCAGAAAACACAAAAATAAGAAATTTTTTATGCTGCTCCATTACTTTGATCCTCACTACATCTACATCAATCATGAACCATCCACATCCTACTCAGGAGAGTTCACCTCACGAGACATCAGCTACTTGAGAGATCTCATTCGTGAAAACAAATACACCAAACAGGATATTGATTACCTGAAAGACAGCTACAGGTCCGAAATCGTGTTTACAGATTATCATATCGGTAAAGTCATTGATGAACTCAAATCAAAAAATATTTATGATAAGACTCTTATTGTTTTTACATCTGATCACGGGGAAGAATTTGTCGAAAAAGGCTGGCTGGGACACAGCACGACCGTTTACAATGAACAGATAAAGATTCCATTGCTTATTAAGCTGCCTTTAACAAAACGATCATTTACCACTCCCTCACCAAATCAGTATATTTCAAACATTGATATCGCTCCAACTGTCTTAAATGTAATTGGAATTCCTTCCCCACATCATTTCCAGGGAGAGGATATTTTTTTGAAAACAACAGATGGGAGTTTCATTTTCACTGAAGTGACTCAAAGGGAATATGGCGATTTCATAGATAAAGCGTGTGTCATCAACAATGGATGGAAATTGATATTTAACTTTGTCACAAAGAAATATGAAATGTATAACCTTGAAGAAGATGGAGAAGAAAGCAAAAACTCGATTGGATCCCATAAAGATATTGAAAGGATGCTAAAAATGAAGTTAGCCAAATGGTCAAATGCGAACAGGAAAAAACAAAAATCCATAAAAAAAAGAGACACATTGACTGACCAAGAAAAAAAGAAATTAAAATCACTTGGCTATATCAAATAGATACAAGAAGTTAAGGAAGTCAACCCCAAGAGCCGAATTATTTTTGTACGAATTTGTTTGATTTCTATGAGATATTTTAATACCCTGAATTTTCTATTATAAGAAGTCAACAGTTTTTATGAATAATTCAGGCTAATAAAATTTTGTGAGGCATGCATGAAAGATTTTATCTATCTCGACAACGGAGCCACCTCTTTCCCAAAACCAGAAGAAGTTTACACCTACATGGATCAGTACTACCGAAGACTTGGGGTCAACCCAGGCCGTTCAGGTTACGATATCTGTATGGAAGCTGGAGAGGTTGTTGAAGACACGCGCAAAACCCTGACCAATTTTTTTAACGGGACAGATCCTGATCGCCTTTGTTTTTCTTACAATGCGACAGACGCCTTAAATCTTATCATTTTTGGCATTCTACAGGAAGGAGACCATGCCATAAGTACAACCATTGAGCATAATTCTATTTTAAGACCTCTATACCACCAAAAAAAATACGGAGGTGTCGAGGTTGACTACATTCCCTTTGACAGCAAAGGATTTGTCAATCCTGATGATTTCCCTAAAAAATTTAAAACCAACACAAAGCTCGTTATTGTCAATCATGCCTCCAACGTCATCGGCACCATCCAGCCCATCAAAGAGATCGGAAAATACTGCCAAGATCACGGAATCCTCTTTGCCATCGATGTTTCTCAGTCGGCCGGAAAGATCCCGATCGATATGGAAGAGCAAAATATAGATATCATCGCCTTCACCGGTCATAAATCTCTCCTTGGACCCACGGGCATCGGAGGTCTTTATGTCCGTGAAGGGATAGAGATCAAACACACGAGAGCAGGGGGGACTGGAGTCCGGTCGGCAGTCAAGACACATCTGGATGAGTATCCTTACAGATTGGAATACGGCACCCTCAATACTCTCGGAGTGGCGGGCCTAAGTGCAGGATTACAATGGGTTCTGGAACAGGGTTTGGACAATCTTCATGAACACGAGATGAAACTGATGTCCAAACTCAGGGACGACCTTCAGGACGTCGAAGGAGTAACATTATACGTTCAGGATGACCTGAAGGATCACATCAGCATCTTTCTCTTTAACGTGGATGGGATGGAAGCCATGAACACAGGGACAATCCTGGATGTGGATTACAACATCGCCTGCCGTACCGGACTTCACTGTGCGCCTCTTGTCCATGATCAAATTGGAACGTCGGAGATTCATGGCGCAGTCAGGTTTGGAATCGGACCCTTCAACACCGAAGAACATATCCAGACCGCTGTACAAGCAATCAAAGATATCGCTGAAATGCAAAAAAAAATAAGAAATCCCAGGAATGGTTAGAGAACTAGGGCATCTGCCACAATTTCGCATACAGTTTTGATCTCAATACCCATTTTATAGTGCTTATTGAGCTCCATGAATTGATCAATACAATTATGGCATGGTACGGCCACAACCTCAGCTCCGGTCTTTTTGACTTGATCGGCTTTCAAACGGCCGACTCTGATCCGCCTCTCTGCAAACCGAGTCATAGCCAACTGCCCCCCTCCCCCACCGCAGCAATAGTTTTTCTCCTTATTCGGTGTCATCTCCACAAAATTCTTTACAGACTTCTGAAGCAGATACCTCTGCTCTTCAATGACACCGCCTAAGCGAACAAGATTACAAGGATCGTGAAGTGTCGTTTTTTTTGGATTCTTTGAAGGATCGAGTCGAATCTTCCCTTCATGGATATAATCGGCCACAAGCTGCAGAATGCTTTTGACTTCGAAACCGTATTTCCGATTCAGCCATTCCGGAGCTTCCCACCGGTTCGAATTAAAACCGTGACCGCACTCAGCCAAAATAAGCTTCTCGCAGCCCAATTCTTGTACGGACCGGACGAGTCTTTCG
>JAUWVG010000507.1 GCA_030617525.1 Candidatus Aminicenantota bacterium
GTTGATCTCAATCCCCTGTTCGTTTTGGATATCAATTTTTGTGGTTCCAAAGTACCTGTTCTTCACGAGATACCCCCCCAGACAGCCGTTGGCACTTCCCGTGGCCGGGTCTTCAGGTACTCCCAGAGCATCGGCAAAAAAGCGAATATTGAGCTGATTGTCTTTGTTATAGGTTTCCGGAGCGAATACAAGAATCCCCGGAGCCCCTCCCGAATCGACAAAGACATCATATAAATCCCTGTTTATTCTGGCTTTTTTTACGGCATCCAGACTTTTTAGAGGCACCATGAGTGAAAAAAATCCGGTAGACACTTCCTGGACAGGAAACCGTTCATCGATCGCACTGCTCTCGATACCGATTAATTTTGCTATCTGCTCTCTATCATAGATTTGACCAAATTTTGGAGCCTTTTGCTTCATCCAGAGGATATCGACTTTATCGCCCTTGAACTCAAAAGTCACAGGAATCTGGCCAACTCCCAGGTTGAGGAAAACTCTGTCGACTTTTGTCTTGAGGATTTCCTGCTGAATAACAAAAGCCGTCCCCAGTGTGGGGTGTCCGGCAAACGGAAGTTCAGCTTCGGGTGTAAAGATGCGGACATCATAACCACCATCCCGTTCTTTATCAGAAAGGATAAATGTTGTTTCTGAAAAATGCATCTCCCGAGCGATTTTTTGCATCAGGTCGCTGGATAAATCAGCAGCATCGCGAAAAACGGCCAGCTGGTTCCCGGTATATTTTTCTTCAGCAAAAACATCGACAATATAAAATTTTAATTGGGACATCGTGTGGCTCCTTTAATCTTGTTTCTCCTGCTCCTTTTTTATCTTAAGGCGGAGGCGATCCATCCGGCGGGAAAAATCCCTTTCGTAATAAAGAGAAAAGTCCCGTGCCAGGACAAATCCTTCTTCAGACACTTTTTTGGCCTCCAGGTACTCTTTTTGTTTATGCTCATGGTACATGGCCAGTTCCCTGAGTGAAAAAAGGAGGTCATTTGAGGGATTTTCCGCAGAAGCCATCTCCTCCCAGAGAGAGACCGCTTTGTCCCATTCCTGGTTTTTTTTGAACTGCACGGAGAGGCGCCTGCGGGCGGAAAGAAATATCTTATCGGAAAGATGGCCTTCGATGGCTTTTTGAAAATACTGCGAGGATTTTTCCGTTTGGCCGAATTTTTCCAGAATCTTTCCAGCCCCAAAAAAATCCATGGCATCGGCCTCGCAGGCTTTTGGATCTTCGGAAAATATCTGACTTCCGACGATAATGACGCCCAGAAGTGACAGAATGTCCTCCTGATTGTGGTAGAGGATGGGCTCGATGAGGTCATAGTTGCCGGTTTGTATATACTGAAAATAGCGCCAGGGAATTTCGGCAGAGGGGATATCTTCCGTCCGGCCGGTTCCCACAACTTCGAGGGCAAGGTTATGGAGCCGGCAGTTTTCCAATTTGTGGGCCCAGAGTGACCGGGCAGGAAAGAGAAAATCGAGATGGGGCATTTCACTCAAGATAAATGGCTGACGTTTGAGAATGAAACGTGTTTCAAGGAGTGGAATATCGAAGACCTTGCCGTTGTAGGTGACAATGGACTTGAATTTCATGTCTAAAAAAAACTGGTTGAGTTCCTTGAGCATCTTTTCTTCTGCACCGGGATCCCCCAGAAAATACTGGGCCACATAGAATTTGCCATCTCTGTAATAACCCATCCCCACTAGAAAGGGGATCACCCCGGTTCCTCCTGAAAGACCGGTCGTTTCCAGATCGATGAAGAGTGCGGTCGAAAGATCAAGTTTTTCAAACTCTGGATCTTTACTCAAACAGGAGAGGAGGTCTCCTGAAATGGCCAAGCCTTCGGCAATTTTAATCTTTCCATACCGGACATCCAGAGGATAGGGATTCTCTATAAACTGGAATGGTTCACGCTCTTGGGGTTCGAACTCCGGAACCTTGTTTTCCGGTTTTTTCTCTGTTCGGGTCAGATTGATGAGATGTTCAAGCTTTTCTTTTGTGGAGAGGTTCTCCGTCCGTTCTATCGTTTCCCATGTGTTTCGTATCTTCTGTGTTTTGGTACGTGTTTGGCGTTCCTTTTTTAAATGTTTGAGTTTGTCCTTAATGTCCGTCATATCTTTTTAATTAATAATTGCAAATAATTATTCTCCTATAAACTGCAGGTGAATTGTGCGGGCCCGGGACCTGTTGTCAAAATCAACAAAAACTATCTGCTGCCATGTGCCGAGAGTCAGCTTTCCCTCTGTAAAAGGAACCGTTAGAGAAGGGCCAAGCAAAGCAGACCGGATGTGGGAGAATCCATTCCCATCGCCCCATCGCGCATCATGATGATACGTCACACCCGTCGGGGCAATCCGCTCCATCACTTCTTCAAAGTCTTTGACCAGGCCGCCCTCATACTCAATGGTGGTGAGACCTCCCGTTGATCCGGGGACAAACAGGGTGACAGTCCCGTTTGTAAATCCATGTGAAATCACTTTTTGATCGACCGCACCCGTCAAATCATGCA
>JAUWVG010000020.1 GCA_030617525.1 Candidatus Aminicenantota bacterium
GAGCAGCAGGCCGTCGAGCTCTACATGGGTATGAAGGCCGCCGTAAATTCAGATGAATTAAAAAAAATGTTTGACTTTTTTATTGAACAAGAAAAAGAACATAAGTTAAAACTGGAGTCGGAATACGAAAAGCATGTCCTTGAAGAAGGATAGAGCCCATCATATTTTCAAAGGAGGAAACAATGGAAAAATGGGAATGCACAGCCTGTGGTTATGTTTATGATCCTGAAAAGGGAGATCCAGATAATGGAATAAATCCGGGAACCTCTTTCGAGGACCTTCCTGATGATTGGACCTGTCCTCAATGTGGTGTGACCAAGGATTTTTTCCAGAAAATTTAATCAGCCTGACGGCAAAAAAAGGAATACTTGCGAATCATCGTTGTTGGAAATGGTCTGGCAGGGACCATTTTTTCCAAAACCATTCATGACATAGATCCGGACGTAGACATCCAAATTTATTCGGATGAAAACTACCGGTACTATCCCCGTCCAAACCTCATCGAATTCTTAGCGGGGAACTTACCCTATGAGCATCTGTTTGCATTCCCTGAAGAGTGGTACAGCTCTCAAAACATCCATCTCTCTCTGGGAGAGTCAATAAAAAAAATCAGCCCCTCATCCAGTGAGGTCGAACTATCAGGAGGGAGACGGGAAAAATATGATGTTCTTCTCCTTGCGAACGGAGCTCATTCTTTTTTTCCCCCATTTAATGGGATCGATAAAAAAGGAGTGTTCACACTGAGGACTCTAGATGATGTTTTGAATATCCTGGACTATGTTAAAGCACGCCGCAAAGTGGTTGTCGTAGGCGGGGGACTCCTGGGACTGGAAATCGCTCGAGCACTTACAGTCAGAGGGCTAGAGGTTGATGTTGTTGAATTCTTTCCACGACTGCTCCCAAGACAGCTTGATTCTCAAGGAGCAAAGATTTTAAAGCTTCAGATAGAAAAGATGGGAATAAGGGTTTTTTTGGGAAAAGCCACGGAAGAAATCTTAGGTGAGAGGGAAGTTAAAGGACTTCGATTTAAAGGAGAAGATACCCTACAAGCCGAAGCTGCAGTTTTAGCAGCTGGTGTGCGCCCTAATATTCAACTGGCTGCGGATGCAGGTTTGGTTGTAGACCGGGGCATTGTCGTTAATGAGTATCTTCAAACAAGCCACGATGGAATTTTTGCTGCGGGAGATGGGGTCCAGTTTATTGGTCAAGTGCCTGGAATCATCTCAGCCGCTTTTGAACAGTCCAGAACCGCCGCCTCAAATGTGCTGGGAATCAAACAAAGTTATCAAGGAACGATTCCGGCCAATACATTAAAAGTTGTGGGAATCGATGTAACGTCCATCGGACATGTCAATCCGGAAGAGGTCGTCGAGGAGTACCGATTTGAGGATAAAGACGCAGGCGTTTATAAAAAAATAGTCGTTCAACAAGGGGAAATCATTGGAGCGATCTGGATGGGAACAAAAAAAGGGATTAAAGAAATTAACCAAATGATTTCCCAAAAAATGAATATAGAAAAATGGAAGACCTCTCTCCTTAAGGAGGATTTTGACTTCTCTGTATTATGAATAAAAGAATTATTGTTGCTGTCTTTTTCCTTTTTGTGTTTTTCCAAGTTGTCGAGGGTGAAACGAACGGCTACCTTTCTTTTGATTATTCAAGAGATTTGAAGACTGCCGAAAAAAAACCCGACACTTTTCAGAATATTCAGCTTGGACTCATTTTTTCCGGCAGCCTATCTCCCGGTATCGGGTATTTGGCGGAACTGCGTTTGAGTGATGGGAAAATCGAAGCGGAACAAGCCTGGCTCAGGTTTTTCTCTTCTGAATCTTTCCGATTGAAGCTGGGGCTCTATCTGGTTCCTTTTGGGAAATACAATTCGTTTGGCCGGCCGCATGAAACTCTTTTGATCCATGCCCCCTTGAATGTTGCCCATTCATTTCCCTCAAGTTGGAGAGATATTGGCATTCTTATTGAAGGTCGGATCGGCAGCTGGATGTATGCGGTCTTTGCAGGGAATGGTCTTTCTGAAGGGATGAATTTGAACGAAGGACAGCAGTTGATTGACAACAATGTGAACAAGGGTATCGGAGGGCGTTTAAGTTGGTTTCTAAGTCAAAGCTTTGAAGTCGGCTATTCGTATTATAGAGGAAAAGTCGATTCAGAAAACCAAAGAAACACTGTTCTTCAAGGCATTGATCTGACTTGGAGCACAGAGGGATTTAGAGTGTTGGGAGAATACACTCGGGGAGACATAGAAAATCCAAGTGGATTCTCAAATGGGAATACCGATGGATATTTTATCCAGGCCTCACTACCGCTTCAAAAACTTTATCCTGTTGTTTCCTATCAGAAGCTCAACTATTCGGATATTTTTCATGGCCAGGGATTCGTTAGTCCCCTTGTTCCGGGGGCTGGCATCCATCTCAATCAAAGCCGCTGGGCGTTTGGTGTTGTTTTTATGCCTTACCCAAATGTACTCATCAAACTCGAATATGATCTCAATAAGGATGAATCGATTGACCAGAAAAAAACTAAAATCACTCTCCAGGCAGCACTCAGCTTTTAAGCTTGTTTCTATATTTGACTTCTGATAGAATTCATTTTCAATTGTTGTCGGTTTATCCTTGTTAAATATCTATCCTGAATGTTGAGGAAAGACATGGTCAATGTGGTTGTTGTTGGTACCCAGTGGGGGGATGAGGGAAAAGGAAAAATTATTGATCTTCTCACGCCTCCCTTCGACATAGTGGCCCGGTACCAGGGCGGACACAATGCCGGTCACACTGTCTATTCCGGCGGAAAAAAAATAATTCTCCATCTTTTCCCTTCCGGAATTCTCCATCGTGATAAACTCTGTCTTATCGGGAATGGAGTCGTTATTGATCCGAAAGCTTTTCTGAAGGAACTCTCCTTTTTAAAGGATTTCGGGATAGACATAAAAAACAATCTTGCCATCAGCAGGAATGCCCATCTCATCTTCCCCTATCACAGTTTGGTTGAAGCTATCAGTGAAGAACACAGGGGGGACAAAAAAATAGGGACAACATGCCGAGGGATTGGACCTGCGTACACGGACAGGGTAGCTCGAAGAGGCATCCGTGCGGGAGATCTGTTGAACCTGAGTATTCTAGAAGAAAAAATCAAAGCAAACGTAGAAGAATACAACGTCTTCCTAGATTTTTATGGCAAGGCAAGTCTCGATCCGGGAAAAGTGTTTGAGGAGTATTCAAATTATGCCGTTCAAATTCAAAAGTATATTAAGGATGTGTCACTAATTCTCGATAATCAGATTGCAAAGGGAAAGTCCGTTCTGTTTGAAGGGGCCCAAGGGGCTCTGCTTGATGTCGATTTTGGGACATATCCCTATGTGACTTCCTCAAATTCGACTGTGGGAGGAGTGTGTACCGGTTTGGGTGTGAGCCCTGACAAGATAGATGAGGTATTAGGCATCACAAAAGCCTACACAACTCGAGTGGGAGGAGGCCCCTTCCCAACCGAAATAGCTGGAGAAATCGGAGCCTTCCTCCAGGAAAAGGGCAATGAATTTGGTGCTACGACCGGGCGTCCAAGACGGTGTGGGTGGTTTGACGCTTTTGCCGTAGCCTATGCCCGCCGGCTGAACGGCATTAAACATCTTGCTTTGACTAAACCCGATGTTCTGGATGGTCTTGAAGAGTTATCTGTGTGTGTTGGTTATAAGTATAAGGGTCAACTGCTGGAGGGTTATCCATGTGAGAGTTGGATTCTGTCAGAAGTTGAACCGGTCTATAAAAAAGTGCCTGGTTGGAAAGAAACGCTCAACACGGTCGAAGATTTTGATTCATTCCCACAGAAATTCAAAGATTACGTCCATCTCATTGAAGATCTTGTTGGTGCGAATGTGTCCATTGTGTCCACGGGTGTTCAGAGAGGGGATACGGTTTTCCGTGAGGACAAAATGAAGTCACTTGTCGATTTGGATAAAATTAGAAACGGAGTGGAAATTTAAAGGGCTGTTAGTGTTTTCCTATAAAGCAGGGGAACTCATAGAGCTATGGCAAAAAAAACCGGATTAAAAAACCTGGAGGAAACTCCGTCTGAATCATTCGGAAATATTGATGTTCTCTGCCAAGTTTCAGAAAAAATATCACGTCTTTCGGATTTGAAAACCACTCTGGATGAAATATTGGCTATTCTTCCCAATGTCACAGAATGCCAACATCTTGCAATCAGAATAATTGATTCTTTTGGCAATATCCCTATTTATTCCCAGTTCGGATTGGAGAAAAAATTTGTGGAATCCGAACATTGGGTGACGCTTAAGGATTGTCTGTGTGGATATGTCGCCAAAGGGAATGTTGACAAAAACCTACCCTTTTTTACTGAATTTGGTTCGTTTTACACAAATTCCATGAGTCTTCTCAATGCCGATATTCAAAAGCATCGATACCAATTAGATGGCGTCACTCTCAGAAATGTCTGTCAGAGCTGCGGGTATGAGTCTGTGGCCATTATTCCTGTGAAGATCCTGAGAGACAAAATCATCGCCGAACTGTATCTTTCTGATGAGAGAACGGATCTATTCCCTTTGGAAAAAGTCAGGTTTTTTGAGAAGTTAAGCGCTCAAATTGGTATTGCCGTCCACAATTCTCAGCTGTATTCTTCCTTAATGGAATCTCAGAAAAAAGTCATGGATCTTTTCGATTCGGCATCGATAGGAATTATTGAGCTGGATACAAAGGGAACTGTCCTCCGGATCAATCAGAAAGGAGCCAGCCTATTCGGATATTCAAACCCGAAAAAACTGCAGGATAACGCTGTCAAAATGAATGAACTGAATCTGGACAAGGACTCTTGGGACAGCTTTATAGAAGATGTAGATGCTGAAGATTCTGTGGTAAACCGTGTGGTTCAATTTCATATTGGTCATCAAAACATGCATCTGGAAATGTCTTTAAAATCCATTACGGACGAGAAGAAGAAGACCGTCGGCTATCGAGGAACATTCCATGATGTGACGGACAGCGTGAGGCTTGAAGAGGAGAGGCTGAACAAGGCCAAGACAGAATCCTTGAAAAACAGGTATTTTCAGGAAACTCAAATTCTTAAAGATGAGCTTAAATCTAAATACCCGTTCGAGGAGATGATCGGGACAAGTCGATCCATCCAAGAGGTCAAAGAAGCCATCCGGCAGGTGGCTTCCACGGATACGACGGTGCTGATAAAAGGCGAAACAGGAACTGGAAAGGAACTGGTCGCTCGTTATATCCATGAACTCAGCTCACGCAAAGACAGGATATTGGTAAAAGTTAACTGTGCCGCACTGTCCGAAGGTTTGATAGCTTCAGAGTTGTTCGGGCATGAGAAAGGGGCATTTACAGGGGCCATACAAAAGAGACTCGGCCGGTTCGAATATGCAGACAAAGCCACAATTTTCTTGGACGAAATAGGGGATTTACCCATGGAAACACAGGCTATGCTCCTGCGGGCGATTCAGGATGGAGAATTTGAAAGGGTAGGGAGTTCAAAGACCATCAAGATCGATGTCCGGCTGCTGGCGGCGACGAACAGAGATTTGAGTCTTCTGGTTCAAGAGAAAAAGTTCAGACAGGATTTATTTTTCCGCTTGAATGTTTTTCCGGTCGATGTTCCTCCCCTCAGAGAGAGGAGCGAAGACATTCCTCTTTTAACGGCCTATTTTCTTGAGCATTTCGGGAGAAAACTTGGAAAGAGGATTGATCGTGTCAAAGAAGAAACCATGCAGATTTTTTTACACTATTCCTGGCCAGGCAATGTCCGGGAATTGCAGAACATCATCGAACACGGACTGATCATCTCAAAAAAGGGTGTTCTTGAAATATCTGAAGCATACTTTCGGCAGACATTTGAGGCGGAAAAAATAGCAAAACTTCTCCCCATGGATGAGTTTGAAAAACACTACATCATTGAGGTGCTGCGTTTTACTCAGGGAACCATCTACGGAGATAAGGGAGCAGCCAGCATCTTGGGCATGAAACCTTCAACACTCCAAAGCAGGATGAAAAAACTGGTCATAGATAGGAAACAATACCAGGAGTAGGAGTGGAATATTTGCTGAATACTCACCGATATATCGGTGACGCAACAACCGAAAAGTGCTAATATGATTAAAAAGCATGTTTGGAATCATCTGTGGTTTTTTTCGTTTTTTTACGAATTCCAGGGGTGGAATTTAGAGGATACTTTATTTTGTCCAAAATGCATGAAATGGTACGGATATTGCAAAAGCAGATAGAGAGAAAATGATTAAAGATATTTCCGTAATGATTGCCGGTCAAGCCGGTGATGGGGTTCTTTTCACGGGAAATGTTTTAGCAAAAATCTTAAAAAAAGAAGGATGGGAAGTAGCCACGTACAGGTACTTTCCTTCAAACATAAGAGGAGAACCAACGCACTATATCATTCGTGCCAGCCAAAAGAAGATTTTTGGCCTCGGGAATGAGATTGATGTTCTTCTTTCTTTCGACTGCGAGTCAATCATCAAATACACAAAATTGATAGCTCAAGGCGGAGTTGTCCTCTGTGATGGGGAGGAATTGAGCCGTCTGAAGCCTACGCACAAAAAAGGAAAAGCATTCCATAAGTTCCCACTCAAGATTCTTGCCAAAAAACACTTTAAGAACGATATATTTAAAAACATGATTGCCCTGGGGGCATTGTGCTATATTCTTGATCTAAATTTCCGGCTCATTGAGCGCATCATTATAAACGCTTTCTTAAAAAGGAAAGGAAAAGAGATCGTCCGGATGAATATCGATGCCGTAAACCTGGGCTGTGAGCAGGCCCGATTGATCGTGGAGCCTTCCGAACGGCATAAACTCGTAAAGAAAATGGACACGGGCAAAATGTTCATTTCGGGAGATGAAGCGATTGCTGTTGGTGCTCTTGCCGCTGGCTGCCGTTTTTTTGCAGCTTATCCCATCTGCCCCGCGACAGAGATTTGGCAGTGGCTGGCTCTCCATTTCCCCGAATTTAATGGGATTGTTGTTCAGACTGAAGATGAGCTTGCGGCGATCAACATGGCTCTAGGTGCCTCTTATGCCGGTACAAGGGCCATGACATCTACGTCGGGTCCCGGTGGATCGTTGATGATGGAAAGCTATGGATTGTCTGGAATGGCAGAAATCCCTATTGTCATTGTCGATGTGCAGCGGGTTGGTCCGAGTACGGGAATGCCGACAAAAACTGAGCAGTCTGATTTAAACCAGTGGATTTACGGATCTCATGGTGAGTTTCCACGGATAATACTTTCTCCTGGAACGGTCACTGAGTGCTTTGATTTTACTGCTAAGGCCTTCGATCTTGCCGATAAGTACCAAGTTCCTGTGGTCCTTCTGACCGAGCAGGATGTTGGACAAAACTCCAGAACGGCAAAAAAATTTGATTTATCGAAGATAAAAATAGACAGGGGAAAACTTCTTTCGGAAGAAGAATTGAAAAACAATAAAGATTACAAGAGGTATGCGTTTACATCAAACGGGATTTCTCCAAGATCTCTTCCGTCCATGAAAAACGGCATTCATATGGTGGAAGGCAATGAACATGATGAGAAAGGATACAGGGATGAGGATCCTGAAAATCGGATACGGATGATGCAGAAACGGATGGGCAAGCTCTCTGGATCGGCAAAAGATATGATTCCTCCAAAACTCTGGGGGGATAAACAAGCCACTGTTGGCATTATCGGTTTTGGGTCCACTCTCGGACCCATTGTTGAAGCCATCGAGGAACTCGGCGATTTGAATATTCGCGCTAAAAATCTTCAAATACGAACGGTTTGGCCTTTTCCCGTCGAAACTGTGAGAGATTTTATCCGGAGCTGTGAGTTTGTTTTTGTTGTTGATAACAATTATTCCGGCCAACTTCATGATCTGATCCACAGTCAAGTGAAGCCCGAAGCCGGGATGCAAAAAATATTAAATTATTCGAGTGTGGCCTTTCGTCCCTCCGATATCTCCACTCAAATCAAAAGGGCCGTCCGTGATGCTTAAATTAGAAGACTATCATCATCAAGATCCCACCTGGTGCCGTGGCTGCGGCCTCTACGGCCTTTTTTCTGCATTTAAGAAAGTGGCCTTTTCTCTTAAAATCAAGCCTGAAAAAATGAGCATTATTTCCGGGATTGGATGTCATGGTCGATTGAACAGCTATTTTAACGCGTACGGATTTCATTCTCTTCACGGAAGAACTCTTCCTATTGCGCAGGGTGTGAAGCTCGCCAACACTCAGCTTTCTGTCGTTGCTGTCAGTGGAGATGGAGATGCCTATTCTATAGGGCTTGGTCATTTCATCCATTCCCTGAGAAGAAACGTCGATATGACATACATTGTTGTCAACAACAGGATTTACGGTTTGACCCAAGGACAAACTTCACCCACCAGCCGAATGAATTTTGTTTCCCCTTCCACTCCATATGGATCCAAAGAGCAGCCGTTGGAGGGGCTTCAAATGGCACTCGCTGCCGGAGGGTCATTTATTGCCCGGGGATTTTCAGGAGCGCCACAACAGCTGGCCTCGCTTATCACGGCCGGCATGAAACATAAAGGATTTTCTCTTGTGGAAGTTTTAAGCCCGTGTGTGACTCACAATAAAATCGATACATATCAGTTGTTCAAATCTGTTATCTTTGACGTTGACAAAGACCCAAATTACGATCCTACAAATAAAAATAAAGCATGGAAAATTTTTTCGAGACACGGAGACAAACTCCCAGTGGGTTTGATCTATAAAGAAACTCGGCCTTCTTTCGAAGAACAGTCTCTTCCCGGTCGAAAGCCACTGGCATTTCTGGATCTTGTGCCAGAGGCTGGCAAGATCGAAAAAATCTTGGAAAAATTTGAATGATATACTACATTATATGTTTACCCTAACCTAAAGGAGGAAAGGACAATGAAAGAAAAAGTTCAAAAATCCCTGGACAAGATTCGCCCCTCACTTCAAGCCGATGGTGGCGATGTGGAACTCGTTGAAGTCAAAGACGGAACGGTCAAGGTCCGGTTGACCGGAGCATGTAGTGGATGCCCTATGTCTCAGATGACGCTAAAAATGGGCATTGAGAGGGTTTTGAAAAAAGATATTCCTGAAATCAAGGAAGTTGTATCAGTCTGAAGACAATGCGGAAAGCTTATCTGGATCATATTGCGGCTACACCTCTTCACCCCGAGGTGCTGGAATCTATGCTTCCCTTTTTGAAGGAAAACTATGGGAATCCACAAAGCCTTCATTCATCAGGGCAGGACGCCCTCCAGGCCGTTGAAAACGCCAGAGAGAGAGTGGCGGAGTTGATCAATGCGGATCCGTCCGAGATCTTCTTTACGTCCAGCGGTTCAGAATCCAATAATTTTGCCATCAAGGGATTTGCTTTAGCTCAAAAAAACCGTGGGAACCATATTGCTGTTTCAGCTGTGGAGCATCAGTCCGTTCTTCACTCGGTCAAATACCTTGAACACATGGGAATAAAATCCACGCAGATTCCTGTTGATAAGTTTGGTTTAGTTAATCTGGATGAATTGAAAAAAACCCTCACTCCTGAAACGATCCTGGTCTCTGTTATGCTGGCCAACGGTGAAGTCGGGACAATTCAACCGATTAAGGAGATCGCTGATTTTTGTGCGGCAAAGGGCATCCTTTTTTTTACAGACGCCGCAGCCGCAGCAGGAAATATTCCTGTGGATGTTAAGGAATTAGGTGTGGATGCTCTTTGTCTTGCAGGAAACCAGTTTTATGGGCCCAAAGGGACGGCCGCCCTTTATGTTAAAAAAGGAAAAAGACTTCTTCCTTTTATAGATGGAGGAGTACAGGAAAGCGGACGAAGGGCCGGAACTGAAGATGTTGCAGGAATCGTAGGATTTGGACGTGCGGCAGAGCTTGCCGGGAAACACATGCAGAAAAGAGCAGACAAAGCCATTCCCTTAAGAGACGCGCTTCTTCGCGGCCTTCCTGAGAAAGTGAAAAATGTTGTTGTTACCGGTCATCCAGAGAAGAGACTCCCTTTTCATACCAGTTTTTGTATTGAATTTGTCGAAGGGGAAGCCATGCTCCTAAATCTGGATATGAACGGCATCGCTGCGTCCAGCGGTTCGGCGTGTACATCGAAAGCCTTAAAAGCCTCACATGTGCTTTTAGCGATGGGCCTCGACCATGCTCTCGCTCAAGGATCTCTTGTTTTTAGTTTTTTAGAAGAAAATACCATGGAAGATATCGAATATTTACTCGAGGTCTTTCCTCCGGTCATTGATAGGTTGAGACAGATGTCTCCGATCTATCCCGGAAATTTATAGGAGAATAAATCATGATATATACTGATAAAGTCATGGACCATTTCCAAAATCCCCGTAATGTTGGAGCTCTCGAGGATGCCGATGGAGTAGGAAAAGTCGGAAATCCGGTATGCGGCGACATGATGGAATTCCACGTTAAAGTTAAAGATAACCGGATCACGGATGTCAAATTCAAAACATTTGGTTGTGGAGCCGCCATAGCTGTGTCAAGCATTGTGAGTGAAATGGCCATGGGAAAAACCTTGGATGAGGTGATGAAATTAACCAATAAACAGGTGGCCGAAGAGTTAGGAGGACTGCCTAAAAATAAGCTCCACTGTTCAAACCTAGGAGCGGATGCTCTTCATGCGGCTATTGAAAACTACAGAGATAAAGCTCAAGGAGTTGTTAAAAACGGGTCCCCCAAGGAAGTTAAAGAGAGGGATGAATGCTCTTGTCCCTATTGTGATGAAACACTGGATGAAGATAAGGGCTACTGCAAGGGCTGCCATATCGAGCTGGTTGACTGTCCGGAATGTGGAGAACCCATAAACAAAAAAGCAGATGATTGTCTTCACTGCGGAGCGACAAAGATTAGAATATAGTCAAATAAGCAGCAGTACGGGAAGTCAAAATGGACGACAGAAAAGCCGATGAAATATTAGATTGTTATGGCCTCCTCTGTCCGATGCCCATAATTCAGACAGTACAAAAAATAAAAAACATGAAAATCGGGGAGGTTCTGGAAGTTATTTCTACGGACAAGGGGATCAAAGAGGACATGCCGGCCTGGTGTAGGCAGGCAGGGCAGGAATTTTTGGGAGTCGATGAAATAGAGGACGTGTTTAAAGTCTTTGTCAGGAAAGTCAAAGAGTAACGGGATCAAATGCTGAGAATAACGGTTCAAAACAAGAAGAGGAATGATCGTGTTCTTTTGTTGGAAGGCAAGGTGTCCAAACAGTGGCTGGAAGAGCTTCAGACAGAAATTGAGAGGAGCATAAACGATGGGAAAAAACTGGCTCTCGACTTTTCGAAGGTTTCCTACATTGATGAAGAGGGAGCCCTGTTGATCAATTTGCCTCTCTATAAAAAAATCGAAAAAAGAAACTGTTCACTATTTATCCGCACGTTACTCGGTTTTGAATCCAGAGGTGAGAAGTGAAGAACACGAAGAACGCAGGTATTGCAGGCAGGATCGAAGAGCTGAAAAAGAAGCATAATGCCGTTATTATTGCGCATAATTACCAGATTGGAGAGGTTCAGGATGTCGCGGATTTTGTTGGCGATTCTTTGGAGTTGAGCCAGAAAGCCGCTCAAATTGAGTCGGATATTATTGTCTTCTGCGGGGTCCACTTCATGGCTGAAACAGCGGCAATTTTGTCTCCCCAAAAGACAGTTCTTTTGCCGGAAAAAGATGCGGGATGCCCTATGGCCGATATGATAACGGCATCCGATATGAGGGAATGGAAGAAAAGGTATCCGGGTCGGAATGCTGTGTGTTATGTCAACACTACGGCCGAAGTCAAAGCCGAGTGTGATATTTGCTGCACCTCTTCAAATGCAGTCGAAGTGGTCGAATCGCTGGATGGAGATGAAATTCTCTTTGCTCCGGATAAAAATTTGGCCGCTTATGTGGCCCGTCATACGGACAAAAAAATTATTCCCTGGGATGGGTATTGTTATGTCCATAACAATATTCATGTCAAAGACATTGAGGAAAAGCGGCGTCTTTATCCGGAAGCCGAGATCTGGGTTCATCCAGAATGCCGTCCTGAGGTTATCGATATTGCGGATGAAGTATTTTCCACCGGGAAAATGGTGAAAGAAGCTAAAGAAACTGAGAAGAAACAGATAGTCCTCGGCACGGAAGCGGGCATGACGTACAGGCTGAAATTGGAAAATCCCGACAAAGAGTTTTTTCCGGCTAAGGATTTAGCTTTTTGTTTTAATATGAAAAAAATCGATCTCAATAAGGTCTTAACGTCTCTTGAAGACTTGAAATATATAGTGGAGGTCCCTCCAGAAATCAGCCAAAGAGCGCTGGGAAGTATAAAAAAAATGATTCAAATTAAAGGAGTAAAAAAATGAAAGAAAAATCAGAAAAAAACTTAAATGATGCCTTTGGCGGTGAAAGCCAGGCGCATATGAAGTATATGGCTTTTGGGGATAAAGCCGAGCGGGAAAATTTGCCGAATGTAGCCCGAATTTTCCGTGCCAATTCCTATGCCGAACAGATTCATGCCACGAATCACTTAAGAACTCTGTCCGGAATCCAGAGCACGTCCGAAAATCTGCAGGCTGCTATTGAAGGGGAAACATATGAAGTCGAAGAAATGTACCCTGCATTTATAAAGGACGCACAAGAAGAGCAGGAACCTGCAGCCGAAAGAATGAGCATCTGGGCGAAAGCTGCCGAAGAAGTGCATGCCGGACTTTACAAAAAAGCCAAGGGTGCTGTTGATGGTGGTTTGGATGTGGATCTCGAATCCATCCATGTCTGCCAGGTGTGCGGTTTCACGATGGAAGGGGAGGCTCCTGACATATGCCCGGTCTGCGGAACACCAAAAGACCGTTTTACACAGTTCTAATCAATGGAAAGTGCCAAGAAGAGGATTGGTGAGATCATACGGGTCCTGTATCGTGAGTACCCTGGGAGCCGTACGGCACTGAGTTTCCAAACACCGCATCAGATCCTTGTGGCCACGATTCTTTCGGCGCAGTGCACCGATGCACGTGTCAATTTGATTACTCCGGCTCTCTTTAAAAAGTATTGCTCCGCTTCAGATTTTGCCCGAGCCAAGCCTGAAGAACTCCAGGAAGAAATCCGTTCCACGGGATTTTTTAGGAATAAATCTAAACATATTATTTTGGCTTCTCGTAAAATTGTAGAAGATTTTAAAGGGAAAGTGCCCGACAGTATGGAAGCACTCCTCACCTTGCCAGGTGTGGCAAGGAAGACGGCAAACATTGTGCTGACCAGTGGATACGGCCGGGCGGAAGGCATCGCCGTCGACACCCATGTCAAGAGATTGTCCCGAAGGTTGGGATTGAGTCAAGAAAATAATCCCGATAAAATCGAGTTGGATCTTTTGGGTTTGGTTCCAAAAAAGGATTGGTTGGATTTCAATTATGTTTTTGTCAACCACGGCCGGAATGTCTGTCAGGCACGCAAACCTCGCTGTCCTGAATGTGTTCTGAAATCTCTCTGTCCCTCGGCAGTGGAAGCATCTCCAATTCCGTGATATGAAGAACGTGTTCAAAAAAGTGAAAAGAAATCAAGTAAGAAAAAATATGAAAAGGTGGAAGCGCTCCACTCGGATTTTTAACGCCATTCCCTCATCGTTCCTCTCGGCGCCTCCGTAACTCCGCGCGTAAACCTTGCTCACTAAAGAGAGAATTTCCAAGAAGACGCGTACCACTTTTCTTAA
>JAUWVG010000444.1 GCA_030617525.1 Candidatus Aminicenantota bacterium
CCGCTCCTCTAGAACAGTGAAAGAATCTTAACAACAGCCCCAACAGCAACAACCAGAATTGCGATAACAAGCAGCACATTCCAGATTTTTCCCCGTTTTCCTCTGTTGACATCCTTGCCCAAATAGCTTTTTTTGTTCTGAAGGATAAAAAATCCAATGTAGGCCACCGGCATCATAACCAGGTTAAAGGAAGACACCAGCACAGGCAGCCAGAGAGGCATAGCGAAAAAGGCTCCCAGGATTCCGATATTGGCAATCATCGTGCTCAACCTGAACTTCCACCCGCGGAATTCAAATCCCAGTGCCTCACTGAGCACAAAACCGCAGATGAGCATTTCGATAACAATTGTGGTCAGGCACATGCCGAGGACACCCAGGGAAAAAATCAGCCGCCCAGTCGTCAAACCAACGAGTGGTTCAAGGGCATGAGCCACATCCACTGCATTCTTAACCTCCATTCCCTGCACATAAAGAGTGTTGGCACAGGCGATGATGACAAAGCTGGTGGCCAAAATAAAAGGGAAAAACATGGATGTTCCCAGATCGAAGTTCTTCAGCTTACGGTGTTCTTTGCCCCAGCCTCTGGCCAGCAGTGTATAGGGATAGAGGAAGGTCATATTGATCCCCACAGCCGCTCCCAGCTGCCCCAGAACGATCGTGATACCTTTGTAGTCCCGGGGAAGATGGAAATGGAAAAGGCCTCTGAAGAGTTCTCCCCAGTTTATGCCTGTTTTAAGTACAACGAGAAAAAAAGCCAAAACCATTGTCATCAACATGTACTTAAGGATCCGCTCAAAAATCCGGATGGACTTCCGGCTGCCCCGCTCGTAGCTCCAGCACATCCATGTTCCAAACGTCAGCAGCAATAAGGCCAAAATAATTTTTGGAACAGAAATACCCAGCACCTCAGTTATATCCTTAAACACCGCTGTCCCCAAAGAATACTGGGGAAACTGCCACACAACCGATGCTAAAAACACATTGAATCCCCACATGAGAGCCATAACAGGATGGAGTTTTTTCCAAAACACATCGTAGGGCCGGGCTTTTGTCACAAGAACCTGGTGGCCAATGGCGGCAAACATGACAATGCCCAGAAACATCGCGACAGGCTGCACCCAGAGGAGTTTATAGCCGTAGATAGAGCCTGCAAAAATGGCCGAACCCGCAGATCCTGCCCCCAAAGTCAGAGCACTCTGCATCCAACCCGGTCCGGAAAGATTCCAATATCCTCTCCATCGCTGCCAAAAGTGAGGCCGTGAATTGATTTGTGTTAGAGTTTGTCTTTCTTGTTCAAGAGCCTCCGGATCCCGCGCTTCCACCATAGGCAGCCCACGCCGGAGTTCGTTAGAGGAAGACGCGTCCTTTTTCATAAATCCAATCTATCGCTTCTCCGTTTTGGGGACTATTTCCTCATCCAGCTGAATGCCTTAATGATGTCCAAAATGGAGTCGCTTTTGTATGTCAGTTCCCAATCTCCGGTTCTTTTGGCTCCCGGATAGAAAGCACCATTATAAACCTGTGTTTCTGTTTTGAGTTTCAAAACGAGTGTGAAAGGAGGATTCATCTTAAAAGGCTTAAATGCCTGCAGATTCTCAAGAGCTTTCTTCACTCCTGAACGGATTTTTTTATTGGCAACCTTGGGGTGAAGGCTGACGACAGCAGCTCCGATGGCATATTTTACGGCCACGGTTTCCACCTGGCCAAGCAGTTTTTTTGCCTGTTCACAGATCGCCTTGTCCCCCGCCAAGAAGACGACTGGGACATTGTAATGGCCGGCCATAAGCGCATTATAACCTGTTTCAGGAAGAGAAACACCGTTAATGGCCATATCTGTCACGATCCCGCTTGACGTGTGTTCAATGATGGCGTCAGGTGTCCCGGCCTTGGCATGATAACCGATAAATATGACCGCATCGAAGGTCTCATCGATTCCTTCCATCATTCCCATTGGCCCTCCCGACCAGTCTCTAATGAGAATGGCGTATTGACTCAAAAGGTCAGGAAAGATATTTCTGGCTGATCCATGGGAATCCCGCACCCAGATCTCCGTAGCGCCAGCAGCTCTAGCCCCTTCAATGGCCGCGTTTGTCTCAAGAGTCATAATCCTCCGAAAATAATTATAGTCTTGTCCTGTGCGGCTGCATTCCTCTGAGGTCACCACACCGGCAATTCCCTCCATATCAACAGAGATAAAAACTTTTAGGCCATTATCCGATTCTGAAAAAACAGAACTATTTAGAATAAAAAACACCAATAACAAGATCCCAATTTTTTTCATTTCAACCTCCTTTATTTTCCGATTAATAGGAATGCATGGGCATTATAAAATTATGGAATCAAAAAAGATAGATTCACATACTTAATAAGCAAATTTCATAATTAAGCAATTTCTGACACACCACAGACACACGGGAGGAAGTCAATTTTTTAAGGTTGACATAGAATCCTATTCTCATTACTATTTTAAAGCCCCAATACAGCAGAAGGACATTCTCATAAGGAGAGGCTGTTTTAGGATTAATTCAGTAAAGGAAGATTATAATGGGCGTTCCTCACAGCGGGAAAGAAAAGCTTGAAAATCTTACGAGAAGAAAAAGGATGAAAAGGAGCGAACAGAAAAAGAGACAACCAAGGAAGAGTGGAAAAAGTAAGCCTTCCTTAAAACTAACGATCCCCTCCCGCCGAGGAAGAAGAAAAAAATGATTTCAATCCATCCCAGACGCTTCTGAGACCTCTGACACTGGCTAAACCCGAGGGAAGACCGCTTTCCTTAAGAAACACAGGGATACCGGCATATAAAATCAAAAAAAAAAAAAAACATAAAGAATATCGCGATCATTGCGCTGTAAATTCAACTTTACAGCTGGTACCTTGAGGGGAGCAGGTCATCAGCAGACAGCGCCGGATATTTATTTATTCTTCTTTTCTTTTTTCAGTCTTCGTTTTTCCTTTGGATTAAGCTGGGCCTTTTTCTGACTTTCCCTTTTGCCTTTATCCTTTTTTCCCTTATCACCCATATCTCTATCTCCTTTCTTGAAAATGACTTGC
>JAUWVG010000379.1 GCA_030617525.1 Candidatus Aminicenantota bacterium
TCTTTGTGATATCGGTTAACTCATCGATTTGAGCGATATACTCATCCCCTTTGAAGGCTTTTGTCAAATCGATAACCGCCTTTTTTTCATCGTTGATAAAATAAGAGTTATAAGAAACTCCGGCCTGAGCGATGGGCCACAGGCCTTCAAACAAGTCTGTGGTCCTGTCGTTGACACCAATCCAGAAGACATCCGGTTTTATCTCAATGGCTGGCATGATGATTCTCCCTATGTTTTTTAAGCTATGATTCTAATAGCACTGCTCCAAATATGCAACCTTCCCACACTAACCTGGCATCCCAATTTCCGTGATTTATATTTTATAGTTCTGGGAAGATGATGGAGAAATCCGTATCGGAGGACGAGCGGGCATGGTTCATCTTCCGCGAGGGAGATGAGAGCGAGGACGGAGATCGAGTGAGCTTTCCTCGCTGGGGAAAGCGCAACGTGGTTTCTCATCACTTTACAGAACGCAAGAATATAAATCACTGAAATGGAGAACTCCAAGAACTCTTTTACAATCCCCCTGGTTTATGGTAATAAAGACTGAACAAGACTCGAGTATAGGACTTGGACAAGATTAAGGAGAAGAACATGGAGAGCCAGAATTTGAGTCAAAGAGGCACCTGGGGCTCCAAAGCCGCATTTATATTTGCAGCGACCGGGTCCGCTATAGGACTGGGCAACATCTGGCGTTTTCCGATGGTGGTCGGTGAAAACGGCGGCGCTGTATTTGTTTTTGTCTACATTCTGGCTGTGGCGCTTATTGGCTTTTCTGTTATGCTAGCCGAACTCGTCATCGGACGCCACGCTCAAAAAAATCCTGTCGGTGCCATCGATTCTATTAAACCTCGATCTCCATGGAAATCTATCGGCTATTTAGGGATGATCACTGGAATCGCTATCCTATCCTACTACGCCGTTCTGGCGGGCATGCTTGCAGGATACTTTGTCAAAATGATTTCCGGGGCATTTCGCGGAAATGTGACCAGCCAGATGACCGAACAGACATTTACGGATTTTTCCTCCAACCCCTTCCTGGTACTTTTCTTTTTTGCAGTCGTTCTCTTCATCACAGCATATATTATTTCCAAAGGAGTCAAAGGGGGGATCGAGAGGTACACTAAAGTCCTGATGCCCATCCTATTCGTTTTGATTATATTTCTTGCTATAAGAGCCTTGACCCTCCCTGGAGCTGGAGAAGGAATCAAATTCTATCTCAGTCCGGATTTCTCCAAGCTGAACTTCAAGATCGTCTTCTTTGCCCTCGGACAGGCTTTTTTTTCACTCAGTCTCGGGATGGGGACCATGATCACCTATGGGAGCTACATCAACAAAAAAGACAATCTGGTTTCCTCCGCAGGATGGGTTTCTTTCTCGGATACACTCATCGCCCTTTTGGCAGGTCTGATCATATTCCCCACTCTCTTTGCCATTCCCGGCATTTCCCCGGATTCGGGACCCAGCCTGGTCTTTAAAGTATTTCCTCTTATCTTCTCAAAGCTCCCGGGCGGGCAGATATTTGGCATGCTCTTTTTCCTGCTGCTTTTGGTGGCTGCCATAACCTCAACCATATCTCTCCTCGAAGTACCTGTCGCCTATTTTGTCGACGAACGGAAGTGGTCCCGTACCAAAGCCGCCGTTTTGATGGGATTATGCGCCGCCCTTTTGGGAATCCCTTCCGCTCTTTCCTGGGGAGGTGTAAAATTTCTCACAAAGTTTGAATTCTGGGCCAAAATCGATCTTATTTTTGGAAATATCGCTCTCGCTTTTGGGGCACTGCTGATATGTCTTTTTGTGGGATGGGTATGGGGCGTGAAAAAAGCCATCGCAGAAATAAAATCCGGCGGCAAAAAATTCACAATCCGTCATATCTGGATATTTTCAATCAAATATCTCTCACCCATCGCCATCCTCTTTATTCTTATAAAAATCATTATAGGATAACGCACACATGAAGAAAAAAATATTCGTTTTTATCTTTGTCTCTGTCCTTCTGATCGGTTTCCAATCACTCGAAGCCGCTGATATCAAAGGAAAGATCTCTCTTCTTCCCAAAGGAGATCCCTATACTCTTGGATTCATCCTTTTAAGACATGTAGGGGAAGATAGCTATGTTAAGGCAGAGATCGATCCGGAAGGCTATTATTCCTACACTGGCCTTATGCCCGGCAAATACGAAATCAAGATGGACCTTTTTAATCTGACTCCTTTTCAAGACGACATCGAGATTTTCACGGATGGTCAGATTTTCGTGCGCGATTATCCCATATCGCTGTCTCTCTTAGACAAAATTCATGTTTTCATGAAAAAATCGAGCGATTTTGTATGGTTCCCGGTGATGATCATCCTCCTTTTAGGGACGGGAATCCTTCTTACATTTTTATGCCAATTGATTCAGGTCCGGAGACTTATCCTCTCCATAAAGTTGGTTTTTCAGGGTGCGCTGCACAAGGATAAATCTGAAAAAGAGGAGGGGGATATCTCTCCCTATGCCGCCTTGATGACGGCTTTGGCCGCCACGGTCGGGAACGGCAACCTCGCAGGTGTGGCCACGGCCATTGCGGTCGGCGGTCCGGGAGCTCCGGTCTGGATGTGGATTGCCGGTTTTTTTGGGATGGCAACCAAGTATGCCGAAGGATTTTTGGGAGTCAAATTCCGGATTAAAAACAAGTTGGGCGAGATGTCCGGAGGCCCCATGTACTATGCCCGCCACGGAATCAAGAACGAAAAAATCGCCAAATTCTTAGCCATGTTTTTTGCAATCTGCGGCGCTTTTACATGTCTCTTCGGCACAGGAAACATGGCCCAATCCAACTCTATGGCGCTGGCGTTCAACGACCAATTCAGCGTGCCTTTCTGGATAACCGGGCTAGTCATCACCGCCATGGTCGGCGCCGTCATCCTCGGAGGCATTAAACGCATCGGAGCGGTATCCGAGCGTCTGGTCCCTGCAATGATCATCTTTTACTTCATTGGCGCCCTCATCATCATCATCGCCAACATCACCAATCTTCCTCATGCAATAGGCGTTATCTTCAAATCCGCCTTCTCCGTCAAAGCCCTCGGTGGAGCCATGGTGGGGACTTCAATCAGACAGACTATGGTTTTAGGAGTGAGGCGAGGGATGCTCTCAAACGAATCAGGGCTGGGTTCAGCTGCAATTGCCCAGTCTGCATCCAGGTCGGCCGATCCTTCCAAGAACGGCCTCATTGCCATGACAGGAACGTTTATCGATACTATTCTTGTCAATACGCTGACGACACTGACAATTGTGATCACCGGCATGTATCTCAAGACCGCGGCATTCGGCGCATCCAACGCGCTCACATCCACAGCCCTCACAGCAGCCGCCTTTGATTCCGTGATCCCGTTTGGAGGCTATATCATCGCCATTAGCTCCTTTCTCTTCGGCTACTCCACACTTCTCGGATGGTGTTATTACGGCGAAAAATGTTTGGAATATATCTTTGGCGTTAAAATCATCTATCCCTTTCGTATTGCATTTATATCGCTGCTTTTTGTTGGAGCCAACATCCAAGGTGTGCACCTCAATATCATCTGGAATCTCGGTGACATGGCCAACGCATTTATGGCCTTTCCTAATCTTATATCCCTAATCATATTAAGTGGTATGCTGGGAAGAATGACGAAAGACTATTTTTTCAAGAAGAATAAA
>JAUWVG010000496.1 GCA_030617525.1 Candidatus Aminicenantota bacterium
AATATACCATCCTCTTTGAGTATCCGGTGAATCTCCTTTAGGGTGGCTTTTGGATCTGGGACATGTTCCAGGGTATGCCACAGAGTTATGATATCAAAATGGGCGGATGGAAACCGGGCTTCCTCAAGATCGCCCTTGTAAACATCAAGAGCTAGATTTTCTCCTGCATATCTGGAACCAAAATCAGAGATCTCAGTGCCCCAAACTTCGTATCCTGATTCTTTGGCCAGCAAAAGAAAAGTCCCTATTCCGCATCCCACATCCAGCACAAGTCCCTTTTGTTTGTGGTTTTGGAGGTCCTTGAGTCTTTGCTGCCACATAGGAATCCTTCGATCCATCTGGTTGTCTATCCAGTCTTTGTAGTACGATTCACGATAGTGTCTGTTTATGTGCTCTCGATCCGGCTGAGGGTTGGTATATACAAGACCGCAGTTTGTGCACTTGACAACCTGATATGGTGATTCGGCTTTCTGAATGAGCTGTGTTCGATTTTGGCCGCACAGGTTGCAAATTACATATTCTGGCACAACAGCTCCTCATAGACGTGCTCTATCTGAGCGACATTCTGGTCGATACTGAACAGCTTTTCCGCACGCCTTCTTCCAGCGGCTCCCATCTGGTGTCTTAATTTCTCGTTTTGAACCAGCTCCAAAATGGCCCGGGACAGGCTGTCGACATCTTCTGGATTCACAATAAGACCTGTTCGTCCGTCTTCAACAGACTCAAGATTCCCGCCTACTGCAGATGCAATCACAGGCTTTGATGAGGCCATAGCCTCCAGTAAGAGCCTGGAGAGACCTTCGGGATGTGTCGAGGGCAAAACAACAACATCCATAAGGTTAATCAATGGGGGAATGTCTTCCCGAAATCCAGTAAAGATAACTTTTTTCTCTATTCCCAGTTTTTGGCTTAAATCAAACAATTCTTGCCTGTAGGTTTTATTTCCGTCTCCAATAATAATACAGCTGAGTTTAGGGAATACATCCAAGGTTTGTGCAGCGGCTTCTAATAAAACACGGTGACCTTTGCTCGGAATCAATTGGCTGGCCGTTCCGATCACGATGTTATCCCGATCCATTCCCAATTCTTTTTTTAGCTTCTCCATTGGATGCTGCGGTCCGTATTCTGCCAAGTTGATACCATTATAGATAACGACAGTTTTTTTTGATTGAGAAGCTGCTTTTTCCAATCTTTTCTCGACGGCTTTTGAAACAGCAATCACTTTTTGTGCTAAAGAATTTAGAGTTCTATCATATCGTTTTATTTCTGGTTTGCTGACCCGCACATGCCAAACTAGGGGGATCTTTGTCAGCCTTGCCGCGATACCGGCATAGAAAGTTTGTCTCGGTGCATCGGTATGAATGAGATGGATGTTGTTTTGTTTGATAAATCTGATGAGCTTCCGGATTGTAGCAATAAAAGAAAAAATGTTGGGATTTCTTAAGTTTCCTGTTTTTAACAGAGATGTCTCAATCCTCAGCTTCTCGACCTTTTTTATAAAATTTCCGTATGTGGGACAGATGAGAAATGGGTTGTATTTTTCTCGATCGAGTCTTTCTAGAAGGAGAAGAAGGCTCTTTTGGCCTCCTCCAAGCATCTCGCCAGACATAGACATAAACAACAGGTTGAATTTTTTCATCAAGACTCACTTTTCTGGCTAAATAGACTCCTATATAAAATTTCGATTTCGGAAATCATTTTCCCGGTTGTAAATTTTTCTTTGATCCTGAGCCGTCCCAGCCTGCCCATCTCTTTAGATTTTCCAGGGTTATTTAAAAGTTCAATGACGGCTCCGGCTAGAGCTTCTGGATTCTTTGGTGGAACGAGAATCCCTGTTTTGCCGTCTTCGACAACTTCCGGGATACCTCCGATATTGGTGGCCACGACAGGCTTTTCTACGGCCATGGCCTCGATAATAGAAATCCCTAAGCCCTCCCTGGAAGAAGAGGGGAGCACAAATATGTCGATTAAGTTTAGAAGTTCAGGTATGTTTTTTCGAGTTCCTGTGAAAATAACATTGGAGGAAATGTTTAAATTTTTAGCTTGATCTTCTAATTCTTCTTTAAGACCTCCGTCTCCTACAAAAAGGAACTTTGTTGAGGAGAAGGCATCTAAAATTTTGGGAACTGCTTGAAACAGGAATTTGTGACCTTTGTGCGGGGTCAAAGATGAGACGGTTCCTATTACTGGATCGTTAGGATTTATCCCGAGTTCCATTCTTTTAGCTGAAATGTGGTTAGAATTGGAAAACCTCTCTACATCCACACCATTGTAGATCACAATTGTTTTAGAGAGATCGATTTTTTCATTTTTTGTAACAAAATTTCTGACTGCTTCGGAACAACAGATGATCGTTTGGGTATGTTTACTGAGAAGTTTTTCGATAAAAAGGTTTCTTTTTTTATAATCCCAATACGTGCTGTGCACATGATTGAAAAGAACAGGAACACGGGCATAATTAGCCGCGATTCTTCCGATCACAGAGGCAAAATAACCATGAGTGTGGACAATATCCGGCTTTACTTTTTTTAAAAGGGTGGCTAGTTTTAAGATGTTTAAAGGATTGAAATAGCTTGAAATCCCTAATATCTTGACCGCAGCT
>JAUWVG010000425.1 GCA_030617525.1 Candidatus Aminicenantota bacterium
GCATCAGTGTCGTTTTGCCGGCGCCGTTGGGTCCCAGGAGGCCAAAGACACCGTTTCCGATATTGAGATTTATGTCTTTGAGGGCAAAAGTCCCTCCCTTATAATGTTTTGTTAAATTATTGATGGATATTTCCATGAAACGAATCCTCCTTTATTTTTTCTTTCAATTCCTATCTTTTCACCCATTTTACGGCATCGGCCATCACGTACATGGAGTCGTTTTTATCGGTTTGTTCAATTTTATTTGGTCCAGCATCCAGTTGAAAGGATCCAATAAGGTTCCAGCCCTGTTCGGCATTTGTCAGGTCGATCTCGACTTCTTCGCTCCCATATTGAAAAGAGACCAGAAAGAATCTTTTTCCGGGGCCTCGATTAAATCGTCCTTTTAAGCTTGAGATTGCGTTTGATTTGCCCTGGTTTTGAGCAGCCGCGCGCATGGCCATTTCCTTTTGCATCCTGAGGGGGATGCCGTTGTAGAAAAAAATGTCGTAGCTGCCACTTTCCTCGAGATCCACATTCCAAACGACCTTATCTTCTCCGTCTCCTGCCTTTTTCAAATAGGCGGACCGGACGATTTGGCCGTAAAATTGCTGGTTAGCCGAATGCGCCCAGAACGCGGGAGGATTATACACATTCATTCCCGCAAAAGGGGATTCCTCGTTGCTTTTGCCGAACAGTTTTTGCATGTTGCGGCTGAGCCAGCTCTGCTTGGCCGTACCAAGGATTTGAAATCCCTCATCCGTGTTATCGATGATATATTCGTCGCTGTTTACAAAATCCGAAAAGTCAAAAGGCCTAGCAATTTCTGTGTCAAAAGGCTTTCCCTCGCGTTGAGGCCGTTGCCCTATAAAAGGTACATTTATGGATGAGGGAATATTTTGGGAAACATAGGTTTCGATGGTCATGAGAGCGAGTGGTTGATCAACGGATATCCCGACATCTATTGTTGTCTCGGCAGGGACAAGGAGGGCTTTGGAGTAGTCGCTTTGGCTCGAAGCGCCTTTATTTTTATCTAAGCGGTAGCGCATATCTATTTTTATGACGCCATCAACGGGGGTAGGGTTGGCGATCTTAAAATTGACCTGCGTCCAGGTCTTTTCTCTGTCGATCACATCGTAGCTTTCGACATCTCCTAAAATATAACCTGGGATCTGTCTGTCTGAATACCAGGGATCGATAATTTCTGTCAGGCTCACATCGAAATATGTGGACAAGAAATCGCTTAATTCCTGCTGCGGCACAGAGCGAAACCTGTTTTGTTTTATAAAATCTGTGAGCCAATAACTAAAATCTGAATCTGCGCTTTTGGCCTCAAGAAGAGCAAGGAGCATTCTTCCCTTAGCCTGCAGGGCCCCATGGACAATGGATGCATCGTGAGTTGAATCCTCCAACATCTCAAAAAGGGATTGATCCTTAAAATCCAGATTAATCTCTTCTTCGCTGGTGAGGCCGCTCCTGCCTCGCTGGGTTTTTGCTTGCGGCGGCGCATAGCGTTCCTTTAGATAAGATTCAAATGCATAGTTGAGCACAGGCCACTGAGAGGAAGAGATATAAGTGGTATAAGAGACAAAGTTGGGGAAAAGTTCGAACTCGGGTTCGATTTCAGCCTCGAAGGTGATCGCCATCCCTTCCCCTTTAATATAACCTAATTGTTCTGTCGCTGCATTCAGCAGATTTGTCCTGATAAAGTTGTTGAAGTAGTAGGAATGAACTTGGGCAAGAGTGACACCGGACTTGCCCTTTCCGGTTTTTCCCCATTTTTCCCAATTCCGGGCTTGGGCTTGAAAGTCTGCGTTGGAACAGATGGTTCCCATTTCCGGCAGAAAAACGATCTGCGGCTGAACCGTTTCAAAGGCCACCGTCCAGAGGCGCTGGTAGCTGTAGATATGTATCGGAACTTCCACAAGGGAGAGCCGCTTATAGGGGTAGTCTAAATCGAGCATCACTTCGTATTCATCCTTCAAGGCGCGGATCAAATCAGGCATGGCGTCGCCAATTTCAGTCAGATAGGGAGTGAAGTAATCATGCCCGGGATGAAGGTACAGAGAATAGAGGATGTTTTCGACCTGGATTTCCTTATGTTCGTAATCACCTATGGTGAGGGAGATCTGCGGCAGCTTTGTCTCGGGTTTAAATGTGTGCTGTATTTGGCCGTTAAGAGATTTTGTCTCAGGTTTCCCCTGGGAAATAGCCGTTTCGCCCTCTGCACATAAAACAGACAGGGTGTATGTGGAGTATTGGGGAGCCGCCGCAGCAGGAAAGGCTTTTCCTGTGGAGAGTCCGGATACAGGGTACCATCCACTTTCCGGTGTGAGAAACACATAATCGGATGTGACCAACGCGTAGTGTTTGGGGATATCATAGATCCACAGGCGGTATTGGCTCTCGAAGCGGTTGTCGTCGATGTCAAGGAAACAGAAGCGTTCATCGATTTCTCCCGAATAATCTATGGACAGGTCGATCAAATTTCCGGGTTTAACTGTTGATTTGGGAAAAATTTGGATAAGATGCTTATCCTGCTGAAAATTTAAAGGGCTGTCTTCCCAAGACACAGATTGAACCTTTAGTCCGGGATTAAGAGTCAGCCAGAAAGAATCCAAAGAGGTGGAGGTTTCGTTTGTCATCTTCATATCTGCTGAAACGCTGATATTTTTTTCTTGGTGTTCCAGCTGAATGGAGTAATCGGTAACGGTTAATGCCGGTGAATACACCACGACTTGGCTGGAGGTTCTGAGCTGCTGCCTGAATTCTCTGTCGGCATATTTGCCGCTTGTGTAGCTGAATCCCAATATCAGTGCCAAAGCTAAGCACAAAATGGAAATGGATCCCGTCACAATATTAGAGAGCGCCGACTGCCTCAGCCTTTTGGACAGCACGGGCGAAACAAAAATAAAGCTCAATCCCAGGAATAGGTAGGACAAACGAACCAGTAGAACAGAATGAATGTTTCCAAGGCCGATAAAATCTGAGTACATGAGGGGCAAATAGAACGCGTAGGAATCAAGAAGACCAAATAACGGTGTTCCCAGGAATACGAGAACCAGGAAAGAATAAGCCAGCAGGAAAAGGAAGACCACGGCCTGGCTTCGCAGTAAAGAGGACAAGAGGAAAGAAAGGCCTGTCATAAAAATCAGGGTTGGCAGGCAGATCAACAACATGTACAGGATGTACGGCTGCCAGACAAAAAGTGAATTAGAGAAAAAAACGTGGATAATAAAAGTGATCGATAATACACCCAGATTTAACAGAAAAAACACT
>JAUWVG010000454.1 GCA_030617525.1 Candidatus Aminicenantota bacterium
AGAAATGTTTTCCATTGGACAGCAGCTTACCGATATATCACCCCAAACAGCCGCGGCTTTGCAAAATTATGAGCACAAGGAAGATTTGTTCGCATGGAAAGAGTTTGTCACGTCGGAAAGAAAGTGAATAATACAGACTAGGGCTCTAATCTATAATTTTTACGCCAAAGTTTCCCCTGACCACTTCTCCAATGATCCAGGCTTTTTGGCCGAGTTTATCCAGAATCCGGATGGATCTTGCAGCTTCTTTTGGACTCACAATGAGCGTCATACCCACACCCATATTGAATGTGCGAAACATTTCTAAATCTTCGACTGAACCTTTTTTTTGAATTTTGTGGAATAGGGGAAGGATCGGCCAGGCGCCATTTTTAATGTTGACCGAAAGGCCTTCGGGAAGGGACCGGGGAATGTTCTCGTAAAATCCTCCACCTGTGATATGTGCCATGGCTTTGACAGGGACTTTTTTTATGAGCTGGAGGATGTTTCGTGCATAGATTCGTGTTGGTCTCAACAGTTCCAAGCCCAATTTCCCTTTAAGCTCTTCCCGGTTGAATATCTTGCGGACAAGTGAATAGCCGTTGCTGTGGCAGCCGCTGGACGCAAGTGCCACAACTTGATCTCCCGAACGGCACTTTGAACCGTCGATCATTTTTTCTTCGCTGACCGCGCCCACACAGAAACCGGCTAAATCCAGCTTATCTCTTGTGTACATCCCTGGAAGTTCGGCCGTCTCTCCTCCAATCAGGGCACATCCGGCCTCCCGGCACCCCTTTGTGATGCCCTTCATCAATATGTAGAGTTTTTCGCTGTCGAGCTTCCCGCATGCAATATAGTCGAGGAAAAAAAGAGGCTCGGCACCGATCACAACAACATCATCCACACACATAGCCACAAGGTCCAACCCAATAGTGTCGTATTTTTCAAGGAGGTCCGCCAGCAGCAGTTTAGTCCCCACTCCATCTGTGGCCGAGACCAATACGGGTTTTTGGAGTCTGCTGAGACGGGGCTTAAAAAGGCCCCCAAATCCGCCTATACGGCCGAGGACTTCAGGCCGTTCCGTTTTTTTGAGGAGGGGTTTGATTTTTTTGATAAAGCGCTCGGCTTCATCGATATCGACTCCGGCTTTTTTATAGGTCAAAGGAATCATAATATCTCCATCCTTAAATTACACCTTTTATAGGAAGCATCTCCAAAACCATGATTTTTTTTGAATTCTGTAAAGTGAAAAGAAACCACGTTCCGTTTTCCCCAGCGAGGAAAACTCACTCGATCTCCGTCCTCTCTCTCATCTCCCTTGCGGAAGATGAACCATGCCCGCTCGTCCTCCGATACGGATTTCTTCATCATCTTCCCAGAACTTAAAAAAAAATCACGGTTTTGGAGATTCTTACCCTTTTATACCAAATATTGGAAAAAATGTGAACTTGATGTAACCTTTTATCAAAAACCAAGTCTATATTTTTGAAGTGAAACAAATTTTTGGAGATGAATGGTATCTGCAATGACCGATATTCAAATGATGGAAGACGTAAGAGACGGCAAAGTCGAAAGACTCGCCGTACTTTTCGAGCGGCATCATGTGCCGCTTTTTAACTTCTTCCTGCGTCTGACCGGCAGCAGCAACATCAGCGAAGACCTTGTCCAGGATGTTTTTTACCGCATCCTCAACTACCGTCACACATACAAAGGACAAAGCAAATTCACGACCTGGATGTACCAGATTGCCCGCAACACTCATATCGATTATCTGAGAAAAAAGAAGGAAGAGCTTCCACTCGATAAACAGTGGAATGAAGCTCTTTGCACAGAACTTTCTCCAGATGAAAAGCTGGAGCAGGGGCAGGACGCCATATTGATGCGGGAAGCCCTTGCAAAACTCCCTCTGAAAAAGAGGGAAGTATTGATCCTCAGCCGGTACCAGAATCTGAAGTACAAAGAAATCGCCGAGCTTCTTGGGTGCCAAATTGGCACCGTTAAAGCCCATGTTCACCGGGCCATCAAGGATTTAGGAAAAATATATTTCGAACTTTCCGGAGGTACAGTCTCATGACATGCCAAGACATAAAAGAAAAATTCCCCGACTATCTCATCGGAGACTTGAGCCAAGAAGAAAAGGCACAGATGCAAAACCATATCGCAGCCTGCCCTTCCTGTAGAAAAGAGCTGGAGAGCTTGAGCGCGATTTGGACCAAACTCGGTGTTCTGCCCGAGGTGCAGCCCGAAACGACCCTGCGTACACGGTTTTATACAATGCTAGAGGACTACAAAAATGATTTGGGCGAAGAAAAGCCAAAGACACATCTTCTTGAGCAGATCAAAACCTGGTTTAGACCCGTTTGGACAGGGCATCCCGCCTTTCAACTTTCTTTTTCCCTTCTTTTTCTCTTTGTAGGATTGATAGCAGGATATTTTATCACTGGAAGCCGAGGGCAGCCCGCTGAGATAAGTGATCTCCGCCAGGAGGTCCAAAGCATGAGGCAAACACTCGCTGTCTCTCTTCTCGATCAACCATCTGCGAGTGAACGCCTACGGGGAGTCAATCTCAGCGTGAATACGGAAAAGCCCGATTCCGGTCTCATCGAAGCCCTGCTAAACACATTAAACACGGATTCCAATATCAATGTCCGGCTGGCCGCAGTGGACGCGCTCTACCTTTTCTATGATTTTCCTCTAGTCAAAGAAGGCATAGCCCAAACACTGTCTACCCAATCCTCACCTCTCGTTCAAGTGGCTCTCATTGATCTTATCGTCAATGTGCGTGAGCGGCGTGCCATTGAGTCTCTGAAAAACCTCATACAGACCAAAACCCTGCATCCTGACGTCAAGCTGTATGCCGAGTTGGGCCTGCAAAAAATAGGAATGTAAGGAGACACACATGAAAAAATCCATTTTTGTCTTATTGAGCCTGGTAGTAGCCATAGGCTTGTTCGCTGCGACAGATTATAA
>JAUWVG010000118.1 GCA_030617525.1 Candidatus Aminicenantota bacterium
ACAACCATCCTTTCCTTCTGCCTTGAACTCAGATCCGAAACCTCCCCCATCCCCTCCAGGCCTCTAAAATAACGGAGGATCTGCTGTGTCCTCTTCGGCTCGAGAGAATCCAAGGCACCGGACTGGATGAGAGGAAAAAGCGCTGCTTTTGTCAGAGACATCCGGGTCAGGAAATCCTCGACGGAGAGATAGAGGCCATTTTGTCTTTCTTCGATAATCTTTTTGGCCGTTTTGACCGCCAGGCCCTTGATCAGCAGCAGTCCCACCCGGATACATATCCCTTCCACATCGAACCGGTAAAAACTCCTGTTGACATCCGGACCCATAACTTTCACCCCCCTCCTCTTGGCCTCTTCGATGTATTCGGCCAGTCCATAGTACCCGCCTCCGGCATTGAGGACCGCCGTCAAGTACACCAATGGGTGGTGAGCTTTCAGGTAGACAGACTGGTAGGCCATGTGGGCATAAGACACACTGTGAGCTTTGTTAAAAGAATAAGAGGAAAACTCTTCCATGACCTTCCACAGTTTTTTAACAGCACCCGGTGTGTAACCCCGTTCCCCGGCCTCTGTAAAAAATCTCTCCTTGAGGGATGCACTGACCTCTTTTTTTTTGAGACTGCGGCGGAGAATATCTCCTTCATCGGGAGGCATGCCCGCCACTCGTTCGGCAATCTGCATCACCTGCTCTTCATAGAGAAGAAGCCCCCCGGTTTCAGGAAGAATTTTTGTCAGGGAGAGATCGTGAAAAACAGGGCGTCCCTCGCGGCTTCGCAGAAGGGCTTCCTTCATCCCGCTTTGGGTCGGGCCGGGCCGGATCAGGGCCAAAGCCTGGGTCAGCTCGTTGACGTTGTCCGGTTTCATCCGGCGGAGCAGATTCATCATGGCCGGGCTTTCAACCTGGAAACATCCGATGGTCTGGGCGGTTTTGAGCAGGCTGTAGGCTTTTTTGTTCTGAGGGGGGATATTCTTAATTTTCAGAGTTTTTGTGGTCTCGGAAATGGCCGCAAGTCCTCTTATAGAAAGAAGGTCAAGCTTGATAAGCTTTAAGTCCTCGACGGCATCCCGGTCAAAATGGGACATCACATATCCCTTTGCCGATTCTTCCAGCGGAAGGTACCGGGTCACGGGCGCAGGAGTGAGAATAACACCGCCCACATGGAGTGAGATTTCGCTGTAGACCGAGGTTAGGTCACCGGCCGCCTTCCATATGTGCATACAGCCGGGGGCAGGCTTATCTTTTTTTAAGAAGTCAGGCTCGGTAAAGGCCGGGATTTTTTTGCTCATAGACCTGGACTCTTCCGGAGGAAGGCCGAAGGCACGGGCGGTTTCGTAGAGAGCGGACCGGGCCCGATAATTTTTCAAACTGCAGACAAAGGCCGCACCTGTCTGTCCCTGACCATACTTTTTTAGAACATAAGAGAGAACCTCATCCCTTTTTCGGGAGTCGAAATCCAGGTCGAAATCCGGAGGATCATCACGGCCCTTGTTCAGAAACCTTGCGAAGTAGAGATCGAATGTGATGGGATTGATGTGGGAAATACCGAGAAGATAGGTCAGGAAAGACGAAGCCCCTGACCCTTTGAGATTACTGAGAATACCTCTCTTCCGTGCAAACCGGATCACATCGCGGACAACCAGAAAATAGGGCGCAAAACCCGACTCCTCGACGATCTTCAGCTCCTTTCCGGCACGCTGCCTCTCCTTCCAGCTCAGATTTTTCTGGCTCCTCAGCTTCTCCATAACCACCTCTCTCAACGTCGTGGAGAACAGGTTTTCGGGAAGAGCGGGCACAATGTCGGCAAAAGAAAATTCACATTTTTCCGCCACTTCAAAAGTCCTGAGGAAAACATCCTCTGCTTCTGCACCGAATTTTTTAAGAGCCAGGGCCTCCTGATCCGGTCCAAAACACCTCACCGTCCGCTTCCATCTGCTCCATTCAGGGGGGAAAGGAATTTTCTTCGTGATGGAATGAAGCAGAACAAGCCGCTCCGGATTCTTTGTAAACTTCAAGGGATTGGCCCAAACAACCGGCCAGCCAAATTCCCGGGCCCAACTTTTGGCTTTCTTCAGGTTGAACATATCCCCCCCAAGATAAAAATCTTCCGAGACAAGAGCAGCCAGTTTTTCAGGAGGTGTCTCATCCTTGGCCTGAGGAAGAAAGACAACAACCAGCCCCTCTGTCTCTGTGATGTCTTTGCGGTTGAAGGCCTCCATCAGATTCCAATAGCCCTCTCTGTTTTTGGCAAGAAATAAAAATTTATGTCCTTTGATTTCCATCTCACAGCCGAAGAGAGGGGCAGCATTGGTCTTGGAGGCCAGCCTCTTCCAGCGGTTCCAGCCGTAGAAGTTCCCAACATCCGTCAGCGCTAGAGAAGACAGCCGTTTCTGATGGCCCCAGGAGATAAGCTCCTGCAGTGTCGCCCCGCCCTTCCCCTTGCTGTAAACAGAATGAACACGCAGAGGGATGTACATTCTACCTCTTGTTGATGAGTGATGAGTTACAAGAAAAAGGATTAGGGATTAGAGGATTAGGGATTAGAAGAAAATACACATTTTGCCTTCCTAATCCATACCCCGTAATCCTTACTTCATTCTTGTTTCTTGCCATGAGCTATAAGCCATCAGATCTTCTGCTTAATCCATACCCCGTAATCCTTACTTGGCATCTTTTACTTGGTCAGAGATGCTGTCTTTAAGACAAAGCCTCTTTGTTTTTCAAAACCGTAAAGGTTCTCCAGCATCCCCTCCCGGACCGTAAGCAGCGAGCCGAAACCGTATTTCTCTCTCACCTGGTCCACGGCTGCCCCCAACCTCTCCCGGCGCTCCGAGTAGGGCTCAAAAAGAGAAAGAGGGCGGGTCCGGACAAGATCGGAAGCCTTGACACCGACAAGACGGAGAGACAACCTCGATCCGGAATAGAGCTGGAGGAAAAGCTCCTGGGCAATTTTGAAAATCTCGCCCATGTCCTGGCGGGGCATGATCAAAAGTCTCCGCCGGACTTCGGTTTTAAAGTCCGAATACCTGACTTTGACTTCGATGATATGGGCAAAAAGCCGCCCCTTCCGGAGAGAAAGAGCCAGTCTGTCACAGAGATAGGCCATGTGGGCCAGCAGGAGGCGGCGATCCCATAGATCTTCCGGGAAAGTCGTCTCCCGGGATATCGATTTAGGGATGGACGCCATGCTTACCGGACGGCTGTCAATCCCTCTTGATTGGAGAAAGAGCTCCTCACCATTAAGGCCAAAAAGAGACCGCAGCGTGGTGCGCGGAAGTCCCCATAAATCGCCGATCTTATGGATGTTGAGCATTCTGAGGATGACCTGGGCTTTGGGACCTATTCCGGGAAGAGTTTCGATGCTTAAATCTTTTAAAAACTCTTCTTCCCGGCCGGGCTGGACATCGACCAAACCGCCCGGCTTGGCCTTGTTGGTCGCCAGCTTCGCCAGAAGCTTGTTGGGACCGACGCCCACCGAAACACGAATCCCCAGCTGTTTTTCGACTCTGTTTTTGATCTCCTGGACAGTGTGGGGCAAAGACGAATAAAGAGTACGGCAGCGGGTCAAATCCAGGTAGGCCTCATCCAGGGAGGCTTCCTCCAAGTCCGGAGTGTACTGGGCAAGAACACTGAACATTTTTTTTGAAAACGCACTGTAGACCTGATAATTTCCCCGGACAAAAACTCCCTGCGGACAGAGCCTATACGCTTTCGCCAGAGGCATCCCCGAATGAACCCCGTACTTTCTCGCCTCATAGTTTGCGGTAGACGCCACGCCTCGTTCGTGAGGAAGACCGCCGACGATGACCGGTTTTCCCTTGAGAGAGGGATTGAGGAGTTCCTCAACAGCGGCAAAAAAAGCATCGATATCAATATGGACAATACATCTCCTTTTCATTTTCTTTTCCTTAGTGGGATGACTTGATAAATCAAACACGACATGGACCCGACAGAGACATCGAGCCCGGCAATTTATTCGTTTCTTTCCCGTCTTGTTATGCGGTCAGTACTTCCTCAAAACCCCGATCACTCGTCCGAGAACCTTCAATTCCTCGACTTCAATCTCCTCAAAATCCGGGTTTTCAGGAACGAGAAAGGCTTTCCCCTTCTCCAATCTCAATCTTTTTAACGTGACAGACCCGTCACTCAGAAGGGCCACGACCATTTCGCCGGAATTGGTCGTGCTGGTCCTTTCCAGAAGCACCCGGTCCCCGTCATCGATGTAGGCATCCACCATACTTTTTCCCTCAACCTGTATGCAGAAGATGTTGCCTCTTTTGCGGCCGACCATCCACGCAGGAACATCCAGGCCCTCGCCCGAAATCTCAAACGTCTCCCGGGGATGACCGGCAGGAACAAGTCCCACCAGGGGCACTGTGACCTGCGCCTCCGCAGAGGTGGATACACTGGTCAGACTCACTCCTCCCTTTTCTCTCTTCAGGTAACCCTTCTTTTCCAGGCTTACAATGTGCTTGAAAACAGCCGAAGGATTGGTCATGTCCAGCAGCTTCCCCAGCTGGCGGACGGTGGGAGAATAGCCATAGGCCAGGAAAAAATTTTCTATCGCTTCCAAAACCTTTTTTTGTTTTTCAGTCAATTCCTTACTGAGTTTGTTCACCATTTTGTTCACCTTATATTAAAAATAGACCGCTTCCCCCCCTTTGTCAAGTAAAAATTTTAATTTTTAGAGTTTCCAGCCGCCGGCAACAACCACATTCGTGCCTGTGATGTATCCGGCTTTCCGTGAAACCAAAAACTGGACAGCGCCGGAGACATCCTGGAATGTTCCCAGCCTTCCGGCAGGTATGTTTGTATTCGCGGGAAAAACACCGTCTTCCATGAGTCCCGGAGAAACCATATTGACAGTGATTCCCGAAGAGGCTTCAGATACGGCCACAGATCGCGTCAAAATCAGAAGGCCGGTTTTGGCCGCGGCATAAGGAGTGATCGTCTGAAAGGAGACCAACTGCTCCACTCGACTGTATCCAAGATTGATGATCCTCCCCCACTTTCGATCGCGCATATTCGGGAGAACCTCCCGGATACAAAAAAGCGCGCTGAGAAAATTGGAGCGGAAAGTCTCTTCCCATTCTGCGGTCGTCACCTCCTGCCAGGGTTTGACGAGGATCGGCCCGAAATTGTTGACCAGGATATCGATGTGACCAAACTCCGTTATCACATTTTGAACAAGAGACCCGGCCTCTTTCTCTTTGGTCAGATCCGCCTGAAAAACAGCCCCCTGCCCCCCCTTTATTCTGATAGTCTCGACCACACTTTCAGCCTTTTGTCTCTGGCTGTGATAGTGGACCGCTACTGCATTTGTTTTTTCCCCAAGTTTTAAGGCAATATCCCTGCCGATACCGCGGCTGCTTCCTGTAACCAGCACGACCATGCCCTTCATTTTATTAGCTTGAATTATTTATAAAAACTGTCGACACCTTCATTTCCCTTCCATGATATAAACTAGACAGCATGATTTTTAGCAATACCCGTGAACATCACTTTGTTTGTTGGCCAGTGTATATTAAATGTCAACATTTTTTCCCCCAAGGGGGCGAGCCGATCTCACCACATCTGTTTCGTTACGACCCAATCGTTGCGAGGAGCAAAGCGACGTGGCAATCTCATGTCTCTGCGGAAGCATTATGAGGTCACCACACTCTCTGCGATCGTTCGTGATGAACTTCACGGGCCGATGCCTCGCATCTGTAGCAACCTCGGCTCGTAAATAATCCAAGTTAGATTATAATTGACATCTTTTTTCAGTCAAGTTATAAGTAAACATTCATGATATATCCCTAGGAATCATCAATACATTGGAGGTCAAACAATGACTGAAGAAATGAAAAAAATCATGGTGACAGGATCGGTCGGTCAAATTGGATCCGAACTGACCATGCTGCTGCGGAAAAAATACGGCAACGATAACGTGATTGCCACCGGTCACAGGACGCAGCCTAAGCCCGAATTGAAAGATTCCGGCCCCTTTGAATTTATCAATGTCGCAAAAAAAGAGACTATCGAAGAGGTCGTTAAAAAATATGACATCGATACTGTCTACCATATGTCCGCCATTCTGTCGGCTGTCGGAGAAAAAAACCCCCATCTGTGCTGGGATGTGAACATGAACGGCACCAAAAATTTGATGGATATCGCCATCGAATACGAAATGGGTCAAATTTTTATTCCCAGTTCCATCGCAGCTTTTGGACCGGAAACACCCATCGACAACACGCCGCAGGAAACGGTGCTCAAACCAAGGACAATGTACGGAGTCACAAAGGTTGCCGGAGAGCTGCTGTGCGACTACTATGTAAGGCGCTTTGGACTTGATGTTCGCGGATGCCGGTACCCCGGAATCATCAGCAACGAAACTCTTCCGGGTGGAGGCACAACGGACTATGCGGTTGCCATCTATTATGAGGCCGTCAAAAACAAAAAGTACACCTGCTTTGTCCGTGAGGACACACGTCTTCCCATGATGTACATGCCCGACTGCCTCAAGGCCACGATCGATTTGATGGAAGCCGATTTCAGCAAACTCAAACATTATTCGGACTTCAACGTCACAGCCATGAGCTTTTCCGCCGGTGAACTGGCGGACTCCATCAAAAAACATATCCCTGAGTTCGGGTGCACGTTTGAACCCGATTTCAGGCAGGAAATTGCCGATTCATGGCCCAATTCCATCGACGATACGGCCGCCCGTGAAGAATGGGGATGGGAACCCGATTATGATTTGGAAGCCATGACAAAGGACATGCTTGACGCTCTGTCAAAACGTCACGCCGAAGGCAACCTGGGCATCTAACTGGAAAGAGCTTTCATAAAGCCTGGCAGAACGAACGCCGCTTCATGAATGTCGGTTGTGTAGTATTTTAGGCCGGCAGGAGGCGCTTGTTTTTTATCCCAGGGCAGTCTGTTTTCAGATAAAAACACATAACACCAGCTTCCCCCTGGATAAGTGGGAACAGGTCCACAAAAGAAATAGACGTTTGGATAAATATCCTTAAGCATCAAAGCTTGCTGTTTCAGATGTTCAAGATGAAA
>JAUWVG010000164.1 GCA_030617525.1 Candidatus Aminicenantota bacterium
GTGTTTCTCAGGAATTCAAGCAGGCTTACCTTGATGCAAAAGAAGAAGATATTGCCATTATTAAAAGTCCTGTTGGTATGCCGGGACGTGCCATTCATAACAAGTTTCTTAAAGACATAGAGATTAAAGGAAAGCTCAAGATCACGTGCCCCTACCGGTGCCTGACGCTCTGTAAAGTCAGTGAAGCGAAATACTGCATTGCTCTGGCTCTTCTCAACTCCTATTTTGGCGATGTGGACCACGGGCTTATTTTCTGCGGACAGAATGCTTACCGTGTCAACGAGATCGTGAAAGTGGAGGACATCATTGCAGAACTTCTTTCCGAACTTCAAGCCGCATGAACAGCCTGAATTATTCATAAATTTAGCCGACACCGAGATAAATTTTCATAATAATCATCCTTGTAGTCAATTCATCTAGCAGCATTGTGATTGAAACATTTTCCAAAACTTTTTCTGAGAATAAGTCGGCCAAATTTACCTTCCAGGCGAGCCGATCTCACTGCATCGGTTTCGTTGTAGCCTGTTCGCGGTACATTAGTACAGCTTCACAGGCCACTGCCTTGCCGCTACAGCAACCTCGACTCGTGAATAATCCAGGTTAAGTCACTTGACCCCTTAAATCCTCGAACCCTAGAATCCTTTGCTCTTTAATAATAAAACCAGATTGTCCGGTAGTCCCGTATGTTTTCACCCCGTGCCGCCATCTCTTCCAGGTAATCGTAGATAGGAACGTCGATATAATTATAAGGCGGAATTGGAGCGATGTTTTTTTCCCAGGGATGAAATTCATAGACGCGGGAACCATTGGGCAGAATCATGACTAAGCGGTGGTCCTGCCAGGAACGCAGATGGTTTTTTCCCAATTTAGGCACATTAAAAACAGGTTCGTCTGTCCGGTCCAGTCCCGGCAGCAGCCGGGCTTCCTCTTTCCGCTCCTGTAAAATCCGGGCAATCGGGACCATGTACTGCTGGGTCTCCTCTTTTCCTTTCATGTTGAATGTGTAGTATGGATCCACGCCGATGGATTTCAGATCCCATCGGAGCTTTGCCAGTTCAAAACGCCGGGAATTTTCCACGGTGAAGACAACCTGATTATAGACACTGATTCCGGCTTTGCGAATTTTTTGAACGGCCTCCAAACTCTCCGGGGTGATTTCGTAGGGATGTTCAAAATGAGTGACGACCGCGATCTCTCTTCGCGGAGGATCGTGATATTTGGCGGCAATCTTGATCAGATTGTCGGTCCAGCGCATGGGAAGGACAACCGGTGTCCTTGTTCCGAGACGGATACGGTAGATATGTTTTTTCTGCGCCAGAATGTCCAAGATTCTCTCCAGCTGACTGTCCTTCATCACCACTGGATCGCCTCCGGTGATGAGAATGTCTCCGATACTCTTGTGTTTGTCAAACCAGGCCAGAGCGCTGTTTACCTGTTCTCTTGATGCTGCAGCTTTGGGATCCAATACGCGCTCGATTTCCCAGTTGCGCTGGCAGTAGATGCAGATCTGCGAGCATGTGTTAAAGGGTTTTAAGATCGAAACAAAGGGATAGCGGCGTGTGATCAAATCCTGCGGTGACGTGTCATGTTCGCCCATAAAATCAAAAAAAGTATCCCGTTCCTCCCTGTGTTCGGACATAGAATCCACATATTTTTTGGGAGGGATCACCTGTGCGCGGACGGCATGATCATAACCGATGGAGATTTTGGAATCCATCAAGCTGAGATAGTAGGGCGTGATCCCAAAGGGTATTTTATTGAGATTGGCTTTTTCGATGGCTTTTTTTTGATTTTTGGTCAATTCGATCAGATCCAGAAGCGGTTTGGAATCACTGATCACATGTTTGAGATGCCATAAATAATCGTCCCAGTCTGCCTCATTTCCTCCAAAATAGTGGAGTATTTTTGTTTTATTCTCTTTTCGCCATGTGATCACTTCGTCTTCGAGTCCGGAGGGGTATTTTTTAAAATATTTCTTTACAGTTGAACCCAATTCATCCAGGATGCCCGTTCTTACTTGAGCCGCGTCGTGTCCTTCGAGCTTTAAAAAATCCGGAATGTGTTTTTTGACCTCGCCGTTCTCAAGATAGATATTGGATTGGCCGATGACACTGCGGAACAGATTTATAAATTCCATCAAAAAACCGACAGATACCTCTGTCTTTATGTCTTCTCTTTTGTTTTGAGACAGGTTCCATAGAATTTTTAGGGCACTCACGCCGGTACGGTATTCATTGACAGGGCCTATTATGCTTTTAAAAGCACGGATTCCTTCCCTTACGGTTGCCTTTTCTAGAATATGGAGGTCGTTGTCCACTGCGAATATCTTTCGTTCAGCCATTTCCAGGTAGGAAAAGAGGCCGTCCCTTGCGGCCTCCAAATCAGCCGCGCTTTTGAGAATTTTGTGCAGTTCCGGATTGGCTTCCCATAGTCTTTTGACGTAGGTGTCATAATGCACTTCAAATTTAGGCTTGAAAAACGATATTTCGTCGGTAAAGACGTCATCGATAATTTTGGTGCTGAACCTCTTTAATGTTTTCATTTTTGACCTCTCTTCCTGTATTACTCAAATCCTGGGATCATTCCCGTGTTGCCTTTATTTAGCAGCGGCAGTAATTGTTTGATGATATCTTTGTGGTCCTCGGCAATATTTCTTGTTTCATAGGGATCGATCTGATGATCAAACAGCGCAAAAGTCCAGGAATTGTCTTTGTGCTGGGCGATAAGGCGATAGCGGTCTGTGCGCATAGAGATCCGGTTTTTCTGGTAGCTGTAAACAGCCTCTTTTCCAGCCGAGTGTGGATCGTCTAGAATCTTGACCAGACTCTTTCCATTTAGTCCGGGCGGAGGAGTGATTCCTGTAAGGCTGCAGAGTGTTGGATAGATATCGATTGTCTCTGTCAATGCATTCGTGCTGACTCCGGTCTTCTTCATTCCGGGGATTTTCATGATGAGGGGACTGTGCGTGGAACGCTCGAAAAGGCTGTGTTTTCCCCAGATGGTGTGATCTCCCAGGTGCCAGCCGTGATCTCCCCATACCACAATAATTGTATTCCGGTCCAATCCGAGGTCTCTCAGGCTGGCCAGAACCTTTCCGATTTGTGCGTCCACGTAGCTTACAGCCGCAAAGTAGGCATGACGAATTTCTCGCGCGTACGCTTCGCTTACTTTTTCCCCCCTTGATCCATATTCCTTTCCTTTACGGTAGTTGCCGAAAAATTCACGGCTGTCATGGAGAAGGCTCAGCGAAGTGTCTATTGGTACATCGGTATTGGGTGAGAGCGAAATGGCTTCACGCTGATAGAGATCCCAGTATTTTTTAGGAGAGTTAAACGGAAGGTGGGGTTTATAAAATCCCACCGAGAGCAAAAAAGGTTTGTCTTTGCCGGAGAGTTCCCCGAGTTTCCGGACGGCGAGGTTTGCGTTTAATCCGTCAGGATAACCTTCGTCCGGAACATCGGTACATTCAAAGGGAGGGACTTGAAAATTCAAACTTGCCCGGCTTTCCCCGCTGGCATAGGCAAAAAAAGTGTCAAAACCCCCGCCCCATGGCCCTTTTTCACAGAGCATCTCATCCCAGCTGTAGGGCAGTTCTAGAGTCCGGTTGTCCTTTCTGATTCGGCCGTCAGGCGTGTGGCTGATTTTTCCGATCCCAACGGTATAATACCCGTTCCGCTTGAAATGGTGCACAAACGTTTCCGGGCTTTCCGTTTCAGGCCGTTTATAAAAGTTGTTTTCCATAAACGCGTTATTTAGCTCTGCTTCTTGTGCCGGGCGCAGTCCTGTCAAAAGGCTGTACCTGGATGGACCGCACGTCGGAGCCTGGATAAAATGACGAGAAAAAACAATTCCTTCTTGAGCAAGACCGTCTAAGTGTGGAGTCTTGATATGTTCTTTACCGTAACATCCCAGCTCCGGACGCAGGTCATCCACACATATGAGGAGAATATTTGGGCGGGATTTTTTATTTTTGCATGAGAAAGAGAGCAGCCCTGTCAAACACGAAAAACCGGCGGCTGTATACTTTAAGAAATCTCTCCTATTGATTGGCATCCTAAGGCTCCATATATTTTTTGTTAAAGTTTCTCATTTTGTACAGTTGGTTCTTTGTATAATTCAGGCACACGATACACTTCGAGATTGGATATCAGTGGATTGGCCTTGGCCGAAATGTTTATTTTTAATTTTTGTGTTAAAATCGTGTTGAATTTTACAATTCTTCGGTTTCCAATTGTGACCCCGGCAGCGATTTGCACAAATTTATTTTCATGGAGGGCTTCAATGGAAAACGATTTTACACGCTGGCCCAATGTTATGAATTCTTGAATAAGGAGAGTATTTATTGTTTTGGGCTGACTGAAGTCGAGTTCAATGGACGCATTGAGGACATCATCATCTGTGGCCCAATAGGTTTCGGGATTGTCGTCGATCGCTTTTTTTACGCTGAATAATTTTCCCCTTGTCTGTGTTGCGCGTGCAGAGGCATCACTTGCAAGATTGAGTGAAAAAGCCTCATCCAGATACGTTTTCAGTTCCATCAATCTTTTGATGTCGTTTTCATGAATAAGGCCCCGTGTGTCGGGGGGGAGGTTTAAGAGGAAGTTTCCGTTCATTCCGACCGAATGATACCAGTTGTCGATGAGCCTGTTGAGGGATTTGACCTTATTATCTTCCTGCTTGTGATAAAACCAGCCCGGCCGGATGGACGTATTGACCTCAGCTGGGATCCACAGTTCGCCATCTTCATGACCGGTTTGCAGTTGGTCGTTGACGCCGCCTATTCCCGGATAAAAAAGTCCTTTTTTCATTGTGCACCAGTTTGTCTCTGCGGCATATCCTCTTTCGTTTCCTATCCATCGGACATCGGGCCCCGCATCACTGAATATCACCGCGTTCGGCTGGCAGCGGCGGACGACCTCTGTGAAGCCTGTCCAGTCGTATTCCTGCCGTTTTCCGTCAGGACCGACGCTAAATGCACCATCAAAAAACACGTAATACACTTCACCATAATTGGTCAGAACTTCCTCCAGCATGTTCTTGAACACCGTGTTGTATTCATCCGTAAAATAAGTGGGGTGGTTTCGGTCCCAGGGGGAGACGTAGATGCCGAATTTAAGGCCGAACTCCCTGCAGGCTTCGGACAGTTCTTGGAGGACATCACCTTTTCCGTCGCGCCACTGGCTCTCCCGGACTGTATGCGTAGAATATGCCGAAGGCCAGAGGCAGAATCCGTCATGATGTTTGGCGGTGATAATGGCTCCTTCCATGCCGGCGTCTTTGATCGCTTTGGCCCATTGGCGGCAGTCCAGTCCGGTCGGATTAAAGACATCGGGAGATTCATCACCGTGGCCCCACTCGATATCGGTAAACGTATTGGGACCAAAATGGATAAATGCGTGGTACTTCATGTTGTGCCAGATCAGCTGGCGTTTGCTGGGAACTGCACCGTACGGCTCCAGGGGATTATTCGAAACACAGCTGATGGTTATAAGTGTTAAAATCAGAGTGATTTTTAAACATCTCATGAACATTCTCCCTGTGGCCATGTCTATTATTACCTTATCCGCCTGATTCCTTCAACAGATTTGGTCACTCGGCTATGTTGACGTTCAAATGGAAATACGAATATGGAAAAAAAGAAATAATTGAAAGAGTATAAAATATTTGTGAAGTATCGTTTAAATTAGATTATCTATTTACAAGAAATTCGAAAAGGAGAATAAGATGTCACAACAGAAATGGGACAGTCACGATGTTCCCGATCAAAAAGGACGGGTGGCCATCGTAACAGGCTCCAGCGGCGGAATCGGATACGAGACGGCCCGAGTGCTTGCGGCCAAAAATCTCTGGGAAGTGTCCGAAGAGATGACGAGGGTAAAATATTCTTTTTAGGTACGGGCCGTTCCAAAAGAGCTGAATATACAGGAGGAAGGATAAAAATAAAGACAGTTGTCATCGGCGGAAGACAAGAGTCCGGGCAAATAACTCAATATGACCCTGGAAGTGCTTGGCATGAAGTTTGCTAAAGAAAATGGTGATGGATACTATAAGTGGGGATCCAGTTTGAAAAAACATACAATCTTGATAGCAGTTCTTATCCTTGGATTAACT
>JAUWVG010000110.1 GCA_030617525.1 Candidatus Aminicenantota bacterium
ACGCCATTCCCTCATCGTTCCTCTCGGCGCCTCCGTAACTCCGCGCGTAAACCTTGCTCACTAAAGAGAGAATTTCCAAGAAGACGCGTACCACTTTTGTTGAAATCTCCCGTGCTCAGACATACTCAGCGGCCGAAGAAATCGGCTACCCTCGATGAACGAATCGAGAAGGCTAAATCCTCGGATGTCGCTTTTTCCATCCTCTTCAGATTTCGCCGGGGTGAACTCTATGGGGTTTTAGGGGATTATTGTAGAGGGGGATCAATAACTTATAATAGTTCTTTTTTGTTTTTTTTCTTCAAGGTGTTGACGAGCTCTTTGACCTTTTGATCAGAATCCTTGTGGCAGACAAGGAGCGCATCGTCTGTGTTGACGACAATGATATCCTGGACGTCAATTAGGGCCGTGAGCTTTCCAGGGTTGTAGATCAAACAGTTGTGTGCATTGAGGGGGAGAGGTGTTCCGCGATGCGTGTTTCCGCATTCGTCTTTATTCCATATTTCACTCAAAGCCGACCACGAACCGACATCTGACCAGCCAAAGCTGCCTTCACACATCCTTACTTCAGAAGCCTTTTCCATAAGAGCGTAATCGATCGAAATCGCTGGGATTTCTGAAAAAATATTGGCTATCCCATGAAGATCCTTTTTTTTGAGGCCCTCGAGGATCTTGAGCCAATAGGTGTACATGGAAGGAGAATGTTGCTCCAGTTTTTGCGCGAAGGTTTTAGCCTGCCACAGGAACATCCCAGAATTCCAGAAATATGTCCCCTCTTTTAAAAAGTGAACAGCCTGTTCATAATCTGGCTTTTCCTTAAATTCCTGGACAGAATAAAAGTTTTCATTCTGGACATGTTTTGGTTTGTCCCTAGAAAAACGAATGTAGCCATATCCGGTGGCCGGAGAGGTCGGAGGGATACCGAATGTGATGAGCTCAGAGTTTTGGGATGCCAGATGTGCTCCGGCAGTGAGTTTTCTGAGAAATGTCTCAGGATCTGTAATGAGATGATCGGCCGGAAGAACGGCTAAAACCGCGGAAGGATTGTTCAAATAAATCGAGGCCGTTGCCAGCAGCAGAGAGGGTGCTGTATTTTTTCCCTGAGGCTCGATAAGGATATTGTCCTCCAAAAGATTAGGAAGAAGGGTTTTAATTGTTTGAGCCTGGGCCGCATTGGAAATGGTTAAAATATTGGATTCAGGAAATAGCGGAGTCAGTCGCTGGACGGTCTCTTCGATCATTGATTTTTCGCTGATAATGGGGAGAAATTGTTTGGGAGTTTTCTCCCGGCTTAAAGGCCAGAACCGGGATCCAACGCCCCCTGCCATAATAACTGCAAAAAAATCCATATTTACCTCATTTTGGGATATGACTAAGAGGATTCCAGCCGAGCGATCACATCTTCGATAGTTTTTTCGACTTCACTCCGAATTGCCTGGAGGGCGGTCTCAGAGTCAGCCTCGAACCGGAGGACCAATATTTCTTGTGTATTAGACGGCCGGACCAAGGCCCACCCGTTAGGATAGATCGCACGGACACCGTCAATGTCTATAATAGGATACTTTTGGGCCAACTCCTTCTTGACCTCATCGACGATTGTGAATTTGACTTGATCGGACGCATAAATACGAATTTCAGGGGTGCTGTATGTTTTGGGGAGGTCGGCAAAATGTTGAGAGAGGTCTTTTTCAGAGTGTGACAACAGTTCGAGAAGGCGTGCAGATGAGTAAATGGCGTCGTCGAACCCGAAAAAGCGGTCGGCGAAAAAAATGTGTCCGCTCATTTCCCCTGCGAGCAGAGCATTTTCTTCTTTGATTTTTTTCTTGATAAAAGAATGCCCTGTTTTCCACATGATGGGCCGCCCGCCCAGTTTTTCGATCTCGTCGTACAAGAGTTTGGAGGCTTTAACTTCTGAGATAATGGCTGCTCCGGGGTGACGGGAGAGTATGTCGCGGGCAAAAACGATTAAAAGTTTATCTCCCCAGATGATCTGTCCCAAATTGTCGATGACTCCAATCCTGTCTCCGTCCCCGTCATAGGCAAATCCCAGGTCGGCCTTTTCCTCAGCGACCTTCCGAATAAGATCTTCCAGCGCTTCCGGGAGAGTAGGGTCGGGATGATGATTGGGAAAATTCCCATCCACATCGCAGTATATGTCAATGACGTCACACCCCAATTTCTTAAAAATCGGGACAGCCACAACCCCGGCAGTGCCGTTCCCGGCGTCAACGACAATCTTCAGTTTTTTCTGAAGAGAAATATTATTTAAAACATATTCCTCGTATTCCGGATTGATGTCATAGGTTCTGACAGAGGCGCCTTCTTCCTCGATAAATTGACCGGAATGGATAAGCGTATAGATATCCTGGATGTCGTCCCCGAAAAGAGTGTCTTTCCCCAGCATCATTTTAAATCCGTTGTATTCAGGGGGATTGTGTGAGCCCGTGATCATCACTCCTGCCTCGTAATTCTTGAAATAGATAGAAAAATAGAGGAGAGGCGTAGGAACGGTTCCCAAATCGGTGACACGGCACCCTGTAGATAGAAGCCCCGTGGTGAATGATTTGGCAAATTGGGGCGAACTGAGTCTTCCGTCCCTGCCGAGAGCAACCTCTCTGCGGTTTCTTTGGCGGAAATATGTGCCGATTCCCTTTCCTAGAAGTTCAACGGTTTCAGGCGTAAGATCCTGTCCCACAATGCCTCGAATATCATATTGACGAAAAATGTCTTTGTTCAGGTCCACGGTTTTCTCCCCTTGTTATTGTCCGATGATTTTTTGCTCCATCTCCGGATTCCCTTTGATGTTGGTGATATTGTCTTGAATGATGCCCCATTTGTCCTGAACCGTCAGAATGAACTCGATAAATTCACGGACGGCCCCTTTTCCCCCTTCTAAACGGCAGTGATAATGACTGTGCTCTTTAATGATCGCATGAGCATTGGCTACGGCACCTGCGAATCCAACCTCCTTGATGACGTCGAGGTCTCCAAGATCATCTCCGATATAGGCCACCTCATCGAGTTGGAGGTTGTGTTTTTTGAGTATTTCAAACAAGACTTTTTTTTTATCCAGGATTCCCTGATAGAGCTCCAAGACTTTAAGATTCTTGGCCCTTTTGGCCAAGGGTTTTGAATTTTTCCCTGTGATAATTCCGGTTTTTATCCCTGCCAGATGGGCGAGGAGCATCCCCATTCCGTCCAGGACATTATAGGCCTTGACCTCTTCTCCGTCAGGGAGGAGGAGCACGGTTCCGTCTGTCAAGGTTCCGTCGACATCCATGATGATCATTTTGATTCTTCCTGCACGCTGCGTGTTGTCTTTGTCTGTTTTCAAAACATCTCCGTTCGCCACAAATCGTGCAGATGGATGATCCCTTCCGTCTCGCCCTCGTCATTGGTGATGACAAGTGACGTGATTTTATGTTTTTCCATGATGTTTAGGGCTTTTGTTGCCAGTTCATTTTTATTGATGGTCGTTGGATTTGGCGTCATGCAGTCTTTGGCGTTTTTAGTGAAGAGATTTTCTCCATGCTTTTGGATCAGGCGGCGGAGATCCCCATCGGTGATAATTCCCTTGAGTTTATTATTGTTGTCGACCACGCACGTCATCCCTAACTTTTTCTCAGACATTTCCTGGAGAACATCCCTAATAGGCGTGTCCAGTTGGACATATGGGATTTGCTGCTCTACGTGCATTAAGTTGCTGATTTTAATGAGTTTACCAATCTGTCCTTTGGGATGGACGGATAAAAAATCCTGTTCTTTAAAGCCCTTTTTCTCCATCAGGGCAATGGCCAATGCATCCCCCATTGCCAGGGAGGCTGTTGAGCTGGCGGTCGGGACCAATCCCCGTGGCTCGGCTTCTCGACTCACTTTGGCTTCAAGCACAACGTCGCTGTATTGGGCCAGTTTGGAGGTTTTAATGCCTGTAATTGCTATCAGTTTGACCCCGATTCTTTTGACAAAATCCAGAAGGTCGATGATTTCTTTTGTGTCCCCGCTGTAGGAGATAGCGATAATGATGTCGTCTTTCATTATCATTCCCAGGTCTCCATGCCCGGCTTCCGCCGGGTGAATGAACAAGGCCGGTGTGCCGCAGCTGGACAGCGTGGCCGCTATTTTGCGTCCGATAAGCCCTGATTTTCCCATACCGATGACGATGACACGCGCTTTGGTCTGGGACAGCAGTTCAACGGCTTGGGCAAAGTTATCATCCAAGCGAGCGGCTATAGCCCTAACGGCATCGGCTTCGATTTCCAGAACGTTTTTTCCTGTTTGGACGATTTGATCTTTTGTTGTCATTGTTTAAACATTATACCTTATTCGAGGGTGTTTATCTTGTCAACGGCACTTCTCAGCTTAAGGAGTCCCTTTAAAAAAGTTTCCAACTCATTTAATTTCAATGAGTTATGCTTGTCAGAGAGGGCTTTTCCGGGATTATCATGAATTTCACAAAAAATGCCATCACAGCCGGCGCTGATGCCGGCCCTTGCAATATAGGGGATAAATTTGGCGTCTCCTCCAGAAGAATGGCCTTCTCCTCCGGGTAACTGGACGCTGTGAGAGGCGTCGATGACGACAGGAAATCCCAGCTCTTTCATGATGGGGATCGAGCGGACATCAAAAATGAGGTTGCCGTATCCGAAGGATGTTCCTCTTTCAGTCAGAATGATGCTCTCGTTGCCTTGGTCTGTGACCTTTTCAACGATATTGTTAACCTCATAAGGGGAGATGAACTGTCCTTTTTTTATGTTTAAGGGCTTTTGTGTCCGGGCCGCTGTGACGATAAGATCTGTCTGCCGGCAGAGAAAGGCGGGAATTTGGATGACATCCAAAACTTCGGCCGCTCTCTGTATCTGGCCCGTTTCATGAACATCGGAAAGAACAGGGATAGACAATTCCTGTTTGATCTCAGAGAGAATTTGCAGTCCCTCTTTCAGGCCGGGCCCTCTAAAGGACTTAAGAGAGGAGCGGTTGGCCTTGTCATAGGAGGATTTGAAAATAAAAGGGATGTTCAAGTCCTGGCAGATGTTGTTTATTTCCCTTGCTATAGAAAAAGCGTGGTCTCTGTTTTCGAGAACACAAGGTCCTCCGATCAGAAAAAGCGGATTTTTTCCGCCGATTCTAATTTTTTCGTTGATGTGAATGTCTTTGACATCGGTAGGCATAGCTTGCTCCGATAAAGGATTTAAAAATAGGATGGGGTTTTAATGGTTTGGATTTAAATTCCGGATGGAACTGACATCCTAGAAACCAGGGATGATCTTCTAATTCAACGATCTCCACTAAATCATGCTCCGGATTTTTCCCTGAAATAACAAGTCCTACGGAAGACAAGATGTCTTCATATTCAGGATTAAACTCGTAGCGGTGTCTGTGCCGCTCATATATTGTAGTTTTCCCGTATATTTTTGAAGCTAAGGAGTCTTTTTTCAAACGGCATACATACTGTCCCAATCTCATGGTTCCGCCCAGGGGTTGGACCCCTTTCAATTCTCTCCATTTAAAGAAAATCTTGTGTGGAGTTTCCGGGCCGAACTCTGTGCTGTTTGCCTCCTTGAGTTTGGTCTTGTTTCTTGCATATTCAATGGTTGCACACTGCATGCCTAGGCAGATCCCGAAAAAAGGAACCTCTTTTGTCCGGGCAAAAGTGACGGCCCTTATCTTGCCCTCTATTCCCCTGACTCCGAAACCCCCTGGAACCAGAATTCCATCAGCTTCTTTGAGGACGTCTCTGGACTTTCTCGCTTCCAGTTCTTCGGCTTCAAGCCAGGAGATGTTGACTTTTAGGTTGTGAGCGGTTCCGGCATGATAGAGGGCCTGGTTGAGACTGAGATAGGAATCTTGCAGACCTGTATACTTACCGACAAGAGAAATGTTGACCTCGTCGGCCGGATTTTTCATCTGTTCTACCATGGCTTTCCATCGAGAAAGATTTCTTCTCTTTTGGGGCAGGTTCAATCTGTTGAGAATAATACGGTCTAAACCCTGTTGGGCAAAGATGAGAGGGACTTCATAGATGACGGCCACATCTTTGGCTGTGATGACAGCTTCTAAGGGAACATTCGTAAAAAGTGAAATCTTCTGCCGGATATCTTCACTGAGAAAACGGTCCGTGCGGCACAAAATGATATCGGGCTGGATTCCGATGGCTCTCAACTCTTTGACACTGTGTTGGGTTGGCTTTGTTTTCAGTTCGCCAGAAGTAGGCATATACGGGACCAAGGTGACATGAACAAACAGGCTGTTTTCTGGCCCAAGGGACAGCCGCATCTGACGTGTGGCTTCCAGGAAAGGCAGGCCCTCGATGTCTCCTACGGTTCCGCCCAGCTCAATTATGACGATATCGTTGGTGTTGGATGCAGCGAAAAAAGCCTTTTTGATTTCATCCGTGACATGAGGGATCACCTGTACTGTTTTCCCAAGGAATTCTCCGTTTCTCTCTTTTTTCAGTATGGATTCGTAGATTTTTCCTGCGGTCCAGTTGTGGGCTTTGGATGTCTGGGTTGTCGTGAACCGCTCGTAATGACCCAGGTCAAGATCTGTTTCTGCTCCATCGTCGGTGACATAGACTTCACCATGCTGAAAAGGGCTCATGGTCCCAGGATCCACATTCAAATAGGGATCGAATTTCTGGCACGTGATTTTGTAACCGTGACTTTCCAGGAGCCGGCCGATGGAGGCGGCGGCAATTCCTTTTCCAAGAGCTGAAAGAACGCCTCCGGTAATAAAAATAAACTTAGTCATGCTGTCCTTCTCTCAAGAAATTTTCAACCTTGATTATATCTTCCGGTGTATCAACACTCAAGATGGAATGTGGTGTGTCTACAATTTTAATTCTGTATCCATTTTCCAGGGCTCTTAACTGCTCGAGTTTCTCCGTTTTTTCAAGCCTGGTTTTTTGGAGAGACTCAAATTTCAGCAGAAATGTTATCTGGTAGCAATAAATCCCGATATGCTTCCAGAAGTAATCTGCAGAATCAAAAGGGATGGGCGACCGGGAAAAATAAAGGGCAAAATCCTCGCTGTCTTTAACGACTTTTACGATGTTTTTGTCTTCAATGTCAGCTATCTGGTTGTCTTTAACGGCCAGTGTGGCCATGTGTATCGCTTCGTCCTGCAAGGCCTGTACAAGATCCTCGATCATCGAGATATGGAGGAGAGGTTCATCGCCCTGGATATTGATGATAAGAGGAGAGTCAAGCTGAGCAGCAATCTCGGCGACC
>JAUWVG010000286.1 GCA_030617525.1 Candidatus Aminicenantota bacterium
AAGCGATCGGGAGCCAATACGGTGTCCACTGCTGAAGGCGTCAATAAAGAACTGGAAAGCATTCTTGCGAACCTTTCTCATGATGTGAGTTTCTATCCCAGAATGGACCAATCAGAAATCATTCAGAGTTCTCTCCGTCAAACGAGGAATAATTTTTTGGTCGGGGGGTTCTTGGCCGTTCTTCTGATATTTCTCTCTCTCCGCAGCTGGCGGCCGACGATTATTATCGTTCTTGCCATCCCGCTTTCTGTTCTCACTACATTTATCGTCCTCTATGCCGCAAAATACACGATCAATATTATGACTTTAGGAGGTTTGGCCCTGGGCATAGGAATGCTCGTGGATAATGCTGTTGTTGTGATTGAAAATGTTTTCCGTCATCTTGAAGAGGGGAGAGATGAAACAGAATCGGCAAAAAAAGGTTCGTCAGAAATAAGCATGGCCATTACGGCGTCTACGTTGACCACGATTGCCGTTTTCTTTCCTATGATGTTTGCTTCAGGTATCACTGGGAAAATGGCCGGAGCTTTGGCCGTGTCCATTGCCATATCCTTACTGGCGTCTCTTTTTGTGGCTTTCACGCTCGTTCCCATGGCGACAGCCCTCCTCTTTAAAAAGCACGTCACCCATATCAAAGTCAACAAGGAGAAGAGACCACAACACTATCTAAAGGTGAAAGTCTTCTATCAGAAAGCCCTGCAGTATGCTCTCAAGCGGAGATTAGCCGTTCTTGGTGGGGCCCTCGGTCTTGTTCTGCTCTCTTTTGTTATTGTCCCTTTTTTAGGAACGGAATTTATACCTGCTATGGACTATGATTGGCTTATCCTCTCGGTCAAGATGCCGGTTGGGACTTCTATCGAAGAGACGAACCGCGTTGTGGTTTTAGTGGAAAAAATAGTCTTGTCGGAACCCGGTGTGGAAGCGGTGTCTGCTCAGATGGGAACCCAGGCCGATATGAATCCCCAGGATCTGGCCAGTTCATTTTCCACAACCGATGCCAGTGAGGGACTTCTGTGGGTCAAGCTCGTTAATCAGAATCAGAGAAAGCTCTCAAATGTAGACATTTTAGAAAACATCAGGCAAAAACTTCCCAGATTCAAAAACATTAAAGTCGAAGCTTTGGATGTCACCCAGGCCATGACAATTGGAGCGCAGGCGCCGATCGATATAAAAGTTTCCGGAAAAGATCTTTCCAAAATCAAGCAGATTGCAGACAGTATTGTGCAGAAAATTCAAGATATTGACGGCTTAAGAGATGTCTATCACACTATGGCGGAGGGCAAACCAGAATACCATATCAGACTCAATCGCAGGAAAGTTTTCCAGATGGGATTGATGGCCAGCCAGATTGCCAGCGCACTTCAAACCACATCGTTGGGAACAATCGTCACCCGGTACAGAGATGGAAACAATGAGGTGGATGTTCGTGTCCGGTTTAAAAAGAAGTTCAGAGACAGCCTTGAAGATATTCAAAATATTCCAATTGTTGTTCCCTTTAAACCTCCGGTTCACCTCGATCAGGTGGCTTCTGTCTCCCAGGGAGAAGGCCCCATTCAAATCACCCGGGAGAACCAGGTGCGAAAGGTCTCCATTCTTGCGAATATTGCAGATAGAGATTTAGGCAGTATTATTAAAGATATTAACAAGAGATTGAAAGTGGTTGAAGACAATCTTCCGGCCGGATACCGTATAGAGTACGGCGGCCAATATAAAGAAATGCGAGAGACTTTTGTCATCATGTCCGGGGCCTTTATTTTGGCCGCGCTGCTTGTCTATATGATCTTGGCTGCTCTGTTCGAGTCTTTTCTCTATCCTTTTATCATCATGTTCACCATCCCTCTGGCATTTATCGGTGTCGTTCTGGCTCTGCTCATTTCTGGAAAACCCATCAATCTTCCCGTGCTCATTGGTTTTGTCATCCTCGGGGGAATTGCTGTGAATAATGGTATTGTTATGGTGGATTATATCAATCAGCTGAAAAAAAGAGGTGTGGAAAAAAAGGATGCCATTCTTCAAGCCTGTGCTGTCAGGCTGAGGCCGGTATTGATCACGGCCTTAACGACTATTTTTGGGATGCTGCCCATGGCATTAAGCACATCAGCGGGATCAGAGTTAAGATCTCCTATGGCGATCACTGTGGTTGGTGGTCTAACAGCTACAACTTTTCTCACCTTATTTATCATCCCCATTATCTACAGTCTTATCGACCGGGTTAAATTTAGGTAGCCAGAATTATTCATAAAAACTGTCGACACATTCATGATTGAAGAAAGCATCCTCATTTCCGTGATTTCGTATCACTTTTTTGAACTCGTTCTTGAAATCACGGAAATAGGAACACCTATATGATTGAAGAAAGAATTGCATCTCAAGATTAATCTTCTTATAATTTAACTATCCTATGATTAATCCTACACCCTCTCAAATAAATACAGCAAAACAGGCACCCCACAATAAAGTCGTTTTGGCAAAGAACAGTGGATTTTGTTTTGGCGTCAAAAGAGCGATAGAACTGGCTTTGAAAACAAAAGAAAAAGTCTATACATTGGGGCCGCTTATTCATAATCCTCAAGTCATTGCTCAACTCGAGCAGAAAGGGATAGTGGCGATCGACTCCATCGACGATATAGAAAGAGGAAAAATAATCATCCGGGCCCACGGTATTTCCAGGTCAGTGATCACGAGAGCCAAAAAAAAGGAGCTGTTGGTTATAGATGCTACCTGCCCTTTTGTGAAGAATGTGCAGCAAATCGCAGAATCGTTAAGTAGAGATGGTTATCAGGTTGTTATTATCGGAGAAGCGAATCATCCTGAGGTCATCGGGATTGCAGATCGGGTGAGAAATCCCATAATAATCGAAGATGTTTCTGAAGTCTCAGGGATAGGCCAATTCGAGAAAATTGGAGTTGTGGCTCAAACCACTCAATCTGTAGAGAACTACAAAAAAATGATTCATGAGCTCAGGAAGCACTCAAAAAAAATAAAGATTTCAAATACAATATGCAATGCCACAAAAAAAAATCAAAATGCAGCAAAAGGGCTCGCAAAAAATGTCAACTTGATGATTGTAGTCGGCGGGTACAATAGTGGGAATACGAGACGATTGGCAAAGTTATGTTCGGAGATCGTCGAAACCAAACATATAGAGGTTGCAGAGGAACTCAAAAAAAAATGGTTTGAAAAAAAAAAGATCGTTGGAGTAACCGGAGGAGCATCAACGCCTGACTGGATTATTCATGAGGTCATAAAGAGCATCGAAAATGGATTTTGACAAGACATTACAGAAATACAAAGAGATCATCGACTCCGGATTAAAAACTCTCTTTGAAGAAAAAATAAACGAATCAAAAGATTTTATTCAGTCCAGCTATTTCGCCTTAAGAGAATTTGTGCTTAAAGGAGGGAAAAAACTCAGACCTGTTTTGACGATAATGGCGTTCAAAGCTCTGTGTGATCAAGATGAAGAAAAAATCTATCTGCCTGCTGTTGGTCTTGAATTGTTCCATAACTCTTCTTTGATCCATGATGACATCATGGACGAGGATGGCGAAAGAAGAGGGATGCTCAGCATGCATAAAAATTTCGAATACAAATTCCTAAAAGAGTATGAGGAAAAAATATATGACGGTGGAATATTCCGTAAAACTTCCGAAAGATTTGGTGTGTCCATTGCTATTTTGCACGGAGATATTCTGTATGCCTTGTCTGTAAGTTGCTTCACGAACTCTCAGTTTGAAACAGATGAAATCAGAAGGGCTCTTGATGTTATCGGTCAAACGTACAGAGTGATCAGTGAGGGCCAGATGCTGGATATTCTTTCAGAACAGAAAAGAGATTTTGCCGAGACGGACTATCTGGAGGTGATTGAAAAGAAGACAGCTCATCTCTTCATGGCCGCCGTACAGGTTGGCGCCATATTTGGCCGTACCACGGCCCGGCAGTTTGAAAATTTTTCCAAATTTGCCATCAATATAGGACTGGCTTTTCAACTGCAGGATGATCTCATCGATATCAGTCCTGGACTGAAAGGGCATGCTCTTGGTTCCGATATCAAGAGAGGCAAATACACGCTGCTCATGATAAAAGCTTTTAAAAATGCGAATCCAAAACAAAAACATGTTCTTCTTTCAGCACTCGGTAATGACAACTCGGCTCAAGAGACGATTCAAGCGGCGATTGATGTTCTCCATGACACCGGAGCTGTGGAATATGTCAAAGAAAAGGCCCATGAAAAATTGAGAGAAGGGCAGTCCTATCTTGATAACATTGGATTATCCGACGAAGGGCGTGAATTTTTCGCTGGACTTGTAAAATTTTTGGCACAGAGAAAAATTTGACTAACCTGGTTCCTATAAGGATCCCGCGAGAAATGCAGCCAGCACAATAATCGCTGCCAACTTGATGATCTTTTGCGATTGTTTGGCCTGAAGAAAAAAAG
>JAUWVG010000358.1 GCA_030617525.1 Candidatus Aminicenantota bacterium
AAAGTGTCCCTCCGGGTTTAAGGAGCTCCACAGCCAAATCAAGGGCCTCCTGGTCTCCACAGCACTCAAAAACCGCATCCAGAAATAAAGGTTCTCTCTCCTTGATATCTTTTGCTATATCGGCGTTTTTCGGATTGGCAGTCCATAATGCTCCGGCTGTCCTGGCCGCTTCAAGACGGCTGTCTATCTTATCCGTCATGTAGATGCGGGAAATCCCCTTCGCCCTGGCGGAGAGGGCCGTGCTTAATCCGATAGGTCCGGATCCAAGAATCCCAATCGACCGGATATTCTTGCCCCTTAGAAAGTTTACAGCATAAAGTCCGATAGAAAGTGGCTCGGCCAACGCCCTCAGCTCGGAAGTCATATCAGAAGACACGGGATAGCAGTTGTCTTCAGACAAAACATAAAACTCTGAAAGACACCCTTCCAGCTGCTCCGGACATCCAAGAAAGCGGAGATCCCTGCAGGTGTGTCTTCGATTTGCCAGACACTGATCGCACAAACCACATGAAACGGCAGGATCGACGACAACTTTATCTCCTTTTTTTACACGTCGACATTCAGAACCGATGTCCTCCACCACGGCCGCACATTCGTGCCCGAGAGTGAATGGATAGTTGACCACCTGGTCCCCGATTCTCCCGGTTTTGTAGTATTGAATATCCGATCCACACAGACCTACGGCTTCTATCCTGAGCAGTACATCAGTTGGGTTATTTATTTGGGGAGAAGGAATATCGGAAACTTTTAGCTGACGAATTCCAGTCAGATGAACGGTTTTCATTTTACTCGAATGGATTCTCTGTCGGAAATAGTTGGCCGGAAGGTCTGTTGAAATCAAAACTCTCTATCCCCAGCATTTTTGCAGCGCTAAAAAGAGTCCGGCCCACATGCTGGAATGCCACAGCCGTGTGATGAGGAAATCTTTTCTCGATAAGGGCATGGCGGTAAAAACGCGCCATTTCTTGGATCGCAAAAACACCGATACTGCCAAAAGACTTAGGATCGATATCCAGGATTTCACCTTCAGCGGCATAAGCACGCAGCTGGCAGTTGGCTGTTGACTGGAGCCGGAAAATTGTGATGTCGCCAGGACGGATTCTGCCTTCTAATGTTCCCCGCGTAATATCGGGTTTTCCCTCCGGTTCCATAAGCCTGTTCATAATCAACTGATACTTCATCTCCCCTTGAAGCAGGCAGGATCCAGCCGTATTTCCACAGTGAAATCCCATAAAGAGATCATTTGTTTTATAGTTTTTGGTCTTATCTTTCGCGTCTTTATACATGTCGTCGGGAACCGTATTATTGATATCGAGGAGAGTGGATGGAAGTTCCGTCGCACACGTCAAGACATACTCGCTTAAGGCTCCGTAGATATCCACCTCACAAGCGACGGGGATACCCTGGGCGGCCAGGCGAGAATTGACAAAGCAGGGGACAAAACCAAAATAGGGTTCAAAAGCCGGCCAGCACTTATTGGCAAAGACCGCAAAAAGAGCAGATCCCAGATTGTCACTAATAAATGTTTTTAATGCCGCTTCATATTGGGCCAGCTTTGGAAGGAGATCGGGATAGGTATTCCCAACACCTAAATCAACAGCCATTTCTTGGGCCACTTTCTCTATTTCCGGATTGTCCTTGGCTTTCTGATAAATATCATAGAGATCCAGCTCACTGTTCTCCATGACTTCAACACCCATATCAAAGAGGGGTTTTATCGGTGCATTACAGGCAAAAAAATCCTGGGGCCGTGGTCCAAAAGTAAAGATTTTGAGCTTTTTTAAGCCGAGCAATATTCTAGCTACAGGAAGAAAATTTTCGATTTTTTCAGCGATATCTGCTGCAAGGCCCACGGGATTTTCGGGGAAAAGAGGCTTCAACTGCCTTAATCCAATATTATAGGACACATTGAGCAGCCCGCAAAAAGCATCTCCCCTGCCTTGAATAAGGTTTTCCCCTGATTCTTCGGCAGCCGCGACAATTATCACAGGTCCATCGAATTTTTGGGCCAGCCATGATGTTGGTCCCTCCTGGCCAAAATTTCCCAGGTAGACAACAAGAGCATTAATGTTTTTTTCTCTAAGCTCTTCCAGAACTTTTACGGAATCTTTTTCGTTTTCGACAATCGTTTCGACGGTTGAAATGGTTATCTTCCTTTTTCCGCATTCCCGGACAACCTGATCTCTTCTGTTTCTGGACAGTTCAACAGGAAAGCAGTCCCGGCTGACAGCCACAATTCCTAGATTAACCTTGGGAATATTATTCATTGTTTATCTCCAGTTTTTTTCTGACCATAGTAAGCGTCCGACCCATGTTTCCTCAAAAAGTGCTTGCGGAGGAGGTAATCTGGAAACGGAATCCCATCCGGGCGGAGAAGGACTGCACCAAAAGCCATCTTGGCTACATTTTCCAAAGCGACGCTGTTGAACAATGCTTCTTGAGGACTACACCCCCATGTGAACGCCCCATGGCCGACAACAAGAACGGCAGGCATTTTTAAAGGATCGAGTTTTACAAAGCGTTCGACAATCACTTTTCCGGTATTTACTTCATAACCCGAATTAACCTCTTCCTCTGTAATCATTCGAGTGACAGGAACATCTCCGCAAAAATGATCGGCATGCGTGGTCCCGAGACACGGGATGCTCAAATTGGCTTGCGCAAACATCGTGGCATAAACACTGTGTGTATGAGCCACTCCGAAAAGACCGTTAAAAGCTTTATATATTTCCAGATGGATCGGTGTATCCGAAGAAGGAGACAAGTGTCCTTCAACTTTTTTCCCATCCCAATCGACAACAACTAAATCATCGGGTTTCAGTTCATCGTAACTGACGCCGCTGGGTTTAATGACAATAAAATCTCTGTCTGCACTCAAACCGCTGATATTTCCCCAGGTTAAAGCCACTAGCTTGTAGTGAAAAAGGCCCTGGTTGGCCTGCCAGACCTTATGTTTGAGTTCTTCGAACATTAATCCTCCTGTATCTCTGTTTCTCTCTCAGGGCAATAAGATCCTTCATCACAAAAGATAGTGAACCAGACCAGGAAGAGGTTCCAAACGCATCATGAAGTTGGCTGTAAAGCTCGAACATCTCCCTGTAAACAACGTGGTTGTTCCTGTCCGGTTGATAGACCTCTTTTGTTCCTGTTACAGCCTGCTGCGCCTCTTCGACAGTTTTAAATCCTCCGTGTTCCGGTCCGGCAGCGACTGCACCAAAAATGGCCGCACCCAATGCACAGGTTTGATCACTCTGAGAAACCTTCATTGGCCTTCCTGTGATATCAGCATAGATCTGCAAAAGAAAGGGATTCTTGGCCGCCAATCCACCGCAGTTGATGACTTCGTGGACAGCCACACCATATTCTTCAATCCTGTTGATAATCGTCAGGGCTCCAAATGCCGTGGCCTCTATCAATGCTCGGTAAATCTCATGGGCCTGGGTTTGAAGGGTCTGTCCTATGAGAAGACCACTGAGCCGGACATCGACAAGGATAGTCCTGTTGCCGTTATTCCAATCCAAAACAAGAAGCCCGTGCTCACCAGGTTTCTGCCGGGACGCCTCTTTTTCCAGATTCTTAAATTTGACATCATCAGTTCGTCCGTAAGAGTCCGGGACAAGCTGATGGACAAACCAAGAAAAAATATCACCGACTGCAGACTGTCCGGCTTCAATCCCTAAATAACCGGGAAGGACGGAGCCGTCCACGATACCGCAAACGCCGGGAATATCGGCTAATCCCTTATCTCCGGGAGAAACCATGATGTCACAGGTGCTTGTTCCCAGAATTTTTACGAGTGTCCCCTCTTTCACTCCCGCACCGACCGCTCCCATGTGGGCATCGAAGGCTCCAACGGCTATGGCAGTGCCTGGCTCC
>JAUWVG010000386.1 GCA_030617525.1 Candidatus Aminicenantota bacterium
AGCACCTGGCTTCCTCCCACTCAAGATTGGGAGAGAACGGTTGTAGCTGCCTATCCTGAAGATAACATTCTCTTGAGAGGCTGGATTCTCGGGGAAGATGTAATAGCCCGCAGAGCAGCTGTAGTTGATGTCAAGTACAAAAAGGGCCATATCGTTCTTGTCGGATTCCGCTGCCAGCACCGGGCTCAGACTCATGGTACATACAAGTTTCTATTCAATTCTTTGCTCTATCCCGAAATGGACTAGGTGTCATCATTTAAGCTATGATCATCTATGGGCCAGGAGACAAGAGCAAACGATTTAAGATAAACTCTTTTTTGACAAGAATTGGTGTCAAATGTTAAAGAGTGCTCATATCTGAATAAAGGAGGAAGTCATGAATTTCAAAAAAATTACTGTAATTTTTGTTGTTTTATTGTTCATCCCTTTTTTCCTCGGTGCACAAACATCACCCGAAGAATTTTTGGGCCACAAGGTTGGTGCGGACCGAAAGCTGGCTGACTACAACCAGATCCAAGCTTATTTTCAAAAACTCGAAGGGGAATCAGGGAAACTTAAGGTTTTAACCATCGGGAAAACCACTTTGGGAAAGCCGATGATCATGGTCGTTGTCACATCCGAAAAAAACATGGCGGAACTCGACAAGTACCGTCAGATCAATAAAAAATTGAGGGACGCGAGAGGTCTTTCGGACGAAGATGCAAAACAACTTGCCAAGGAAGGAAAGGCTATTGTCCTCTTATCTTTCACTCTCCACGCAACAGAAATCGGTGGCTCTCAAGAATCCTTGGAATTGGCGTATAATTTGGTTACGGGCAATACTCCTTTTGATGCAGATAAGGTCTTAGATGAAGTCATCGTATTGCTCATACCAACGGCTAATCCCGATGGCCAACAGATGGTAGTTGACTGGTACAGAAAAAACCTGGGAACAAAATACGAAGGAGGGCGAATGCCCTGGCTTTACCACCACTATGCCGGTCATGATAATAACCGTGATTGGGTCTCAATCAACCTGTCCGAGTCAAAAGCTGGCTCAAAAGTCCTGTTCCATGATTGGCTTCCCCATATTCATGATGACAAACATCAGATGGGCTCCACCGGTGCCCGCTGCTTCTTCCCTCCTTTTGTGGATCCTGTCGATCCCAATATTCATCCATTAGTCCTCCGTGGGATAGACCTCCTTGGAGGAACCGTAGTCTATGATTTACAGAAGAATGGCTTCAAGGGTGTAGAAAATAGTAGGAATTTTGCATCCGCATGGTGGAAAGGGTCGTTCAACGGCACGGCAATGGTCCATCACTCCATAGGTATATTCAGCGAGATGGCATCAGTCAAAGTGGCAACACCGATTTATGTCGATTCCACGCAACTGCGAAAAGCCCATTACCAGAAGAGTTTACAGTTTCCCGATCCCTGGCCGGGTGGATGGTGGAGACTCAGGGATATAGTGGACTATGAGTTGACCATCTCTCTGAGTTTGATAAAGACAGCATCCTTCTATAAAGAGGATTTGTTGTACAATTTTTACAAGATGTGTAAGGAATCTATCGAATTGGGAAAAAAGGGCAATCCTTTTGCGTTTATTTTTCCTCCTAAACAGTCCGATTACCCAACCACCCTCCGGATGCTCGATATCCTGTTGCTGGGTGGCGCTGAAATCCACAAGGCAAAAGAGGCTTTCACTGCAGACGGAAAAACTTATCCGGCTGGCTCTTTTGTGATCTTGATGTCTCAACCCTACAGACCTTATGTTAAAGGAATACTCGAGGAACGAGTATATCCTAACATCCAATTTGCCCAATCTCTCCGCGACAACGCCTCATGGACTCTCCCCATGCAAATGGGTGTTTCATTCAGTCAAATCGAAAATCCTTTTGATGCCAAACTTGAAAAACTTGAAATTATTCCTTACCCAACCGTCACTCCCCCAACATCCTCTCCTTATATCATCCTCGATTCCCGCGTAAACGCCTCCTATTCTGTCGTTTTTTCCCTTCTCGGAGAAAAAGCCGTAGTTTACAGAACCAAAGAAAAAATCAAGGGAGAAGGATTTAAAGCAGCCGCGGGTAGCTTCATTATCAAAAACACGCCACAGGTTCAGAAAGCCATCCCCGCTCTTCTTGAAAAATGGCATCTTACTGCCTATGGGATTGAGAACATTTCCGATATTCCTAAAGCTTCCTTAAAGAATCCTCGAATAGGAATCTACCAATCCTGGAGATCCAACATGGATGAGGGCTGGACGCGATATGTTTTTGATGATTTTGAAATCCCTTTTACTACTCTGCATAACAAAGATTTTAAGCCTTTAAAGAATAAGAAAGTCGATCTGAAAGAACAGTTTGACGTCATCGTTTTTACCGATGAAAACCCACAAATCATAAAAACAGGAAAGCCGGATCCCAGATCCCCCTACGCCATGTATTTTTCAGGAGCCTTTCCTCCCGAGTACGAAGGTGGTATTGGCAATGAAGGGATTGAAGCTTTAAGGACATTTGTCGGAAAAGGAGGAATTCTCGTTACTCTCAACAATGCCAGCAGTTTGTTCATCAAGGAATTCAGGGCTCCAGCCAGAAATGTCTTGGAAGGAGTTTCTAGGGATAAATTCTTCGGTCCCAAATCTCTATTTAGAATCAAAGTTAACAACAAATCTCCTATAGGCTATGGTATGCCCGCTGAAGCTGCAGCTATGTTTTATCAGAGCCTTGCATTTACCACAAGCATCCCTTCGACCAGTGATTGGGAGAGGGATGTCGTGGCCAGCTATCCTGAACACAACGTCCTCTTGAGAGGAGGGATTTATGGAGAGGAACTTATCACTCACAAGGCTGCTGTTCTCGACACCAAGTATAAGAAAGGGCATCTCATTCTGATCGGTTTTCACTGCCAGCACCGGGCACAAACTCATGGAACATACAAGTTTATGCTTAATGCTCTGCTTTATCCTGAAACAGACTAAACAGATTGTTTTTCACGTTGGCCTTTTGCGTTGATTGTCGAAATGGATGTTTTTAGGAGGAATTTTTACGACAGCCAACTTTGGAATGGACGAAAGTCAAGGAGTGCAGTTGATTCTAATCGATCTTCTCTACCCGGACGGGTATGGCTTTTAGGAGAGGAAAACCACTGATCGGATCGTTGATTAAATCATAAGTGATAAGGTTCACATTGGCTTCATCCCATCCATGTGTGATCTGGAGGACTCCAGGGAGAATTTCCTTCTCGTGCATAATCTTTGTCTGGATTTCCAGGGAGCCAATCTCTGATATGATCCGTACGCGCTCTTTATCTCCAATCCCAATTTTTTTTGCATCCTCCGGATGGATCTCAACTTCCGGTACGGGTAGAGCAGTCAGAAAACGCGCGATATTCCGATACCTCGAATGGTAATAGAGATATTTCCTGGCTCCGGTGATTAATACAAAGGGATATTCCTTGTTTGGATGGCTCAAGTATCGGGGCGGATAATATTCCGGCAGTTCCTGGTAACCTGCCTCTTTGAGATAGCTGGAGGAGAAATCGAATTTTCCTGTGGATGTAGGAAAAGGCCTTTCCTTGTACTTCTCGTACTTCACTGGGCTGTATAAATA
>JAUWVG010000320.1 GCA_030617525.1 Candidatus Aminicenantota bacterium
AGTTTGAAACGACTATGGGCAAGGCGGTTCATCTTGCTGAAACCTATATCGAGAAAGGACATCTGGATGAACTTTATTCAGAGTTGAACAAATACATGCGAGTCACTCCAACACACGTCATGAGGGCCATGAACAGCTACTTCTCAGAGGGAAGTATTCTCCTCGAAATAACAATTAGATAATGCAAATAAAGACTAAGAAATCTTCGGCATTTTTTATTTCACTCATATGGATTTGTATATGGGGTATCCCTTTTCCGCATTCTCTCTCGGCACAAGAACGATTCAGAAGATATGTGCCAGATCCTGATCCTCTCCCCCTTCTTAATCTTCCGGACATCGAACCTATCACTCTCGCCAATGGATTAGGCCTCACCGTGATCCGTCAGAACAAAACTCCAGTGATGCATCTTCGAATGGCTATTTCAGTAGGAGCAAACTCTTCTCCCGAAAATTTGCCAGGAATGGCCACGTTTACAGCAAACATGCTCAATCGAGGAGCGGGATCTCTCAACTCTGTTCAAATCGAAGAAGCCATCGAATCTATAGGCGGAAAGCTGGACACAGCCATCTATCCAGACTACACCCTGTTCTCTTTTTCATTCCTTGAAGAATACTTGGATAAGGCACTAGAGGTTTTAAGCAAGATGTTCATGGAGCCAACCTTCCTCAAGCTGGAAATCGAAAATATCAAAAGAACGATGTTTTATGATTTACGTCAAAAAATCACAGATCCAGAGTTTTTGGCAAAAAAAATCCTGTATCATGTATTATTTCGCAACCATCCCTTCCGGAATATCATGTTCAACGATGATGTCATAAAAAACTATGATAGAGATGCTCTATTTTCCTTTTTTAATTCATACTACCGCCCAAATAATGCCCAGATTGTATTAATTGGAAACATCAATCTCAACACAGCCACTCGGAAAGTCAGCCACTATTTCAACGAATGGCAGAAAAAAGACATAGAAAAAAAAGTTGTGCCATCACCTCAACCAAATTCTGCGACAAAAATATGTTTTATTGATCTCCCAAGAGAAAAAGATGCCACAATTTACCTGGGAAATATTTTATCTCCTGAAGTCAAAGACAATATGTTTCCTTTATTAGTCTTTAACCAAGTCTTGGGAGGAACCCCTTACAGCCGTCTTCATATGAATTTGCGTGAGTCCAAGGGCCTTGCCTATTGGACATTCAGTGAGGTTGAATTTTTTTACCAATTTGGCCTTATTTTTATCAGAGCCAAAGTCCAGCCTGAATCGATTTATTCATCTATTACAGAAATCATTAAAGAAATTCAAAATGTATCACAGAACAGAATCCCCAACAGTGATATAGAACGGGCCAAATCTTACCTCATAGGGAATTTCCCTCTTACGATAAATACGATGAATCAGTTTGCCCTAAGGATCTCGGAAAAAATCGTGTATAAGTTAGGGGATGAGCTTTGGAACAATTACTATGAAAGTTTGAGTCTTGTCAATTCTGATGACGTTTTTAAAACAGTCAACAAGACGTCCCTTCTCACTCCTGTTGTCGTCATTGTCGGCGATGAAGAAAAACTAAAGGATCATCTCAACAATTTTGAAGAGGTCGAATTCTATGACCAGAATGGAACCCTGTTGTACAAAATAAAGAAGGAGAACAGCCAATGAAACTAGTTGAATGCGTTCCCAATTTCAGCGAGGGGAGAGATCTCGAAAAAATCAAATCCATAACCAAGGAAATCGAATCTACTCCAAACGTATCTCTTCTTGATGTCGATCCAGGTGATTCGACAAACCGCACAGTTGTTACATTTATCGGCACTCCCGAAGGAGCCAAGGAGGCCGCCTTTAAGGCCATTAAAAAGGCTGCGGAGGTCCTCGATATGAGCCAACACACCGGCGCACACAGCAGAATTGGGGCTACAGATGTATGTCCATTTGTCCCCGTCTCCGGAGTCACAATGGACGACTGCATCGAAATGGCTCATGAACTTGCAGAAAGAGTCGCCCGTGAATTGGATATTCCAGTCTATCTTTATGAGGAAGCTGCGCAAAAACCCGAACGCAGAAATCTCGCAAACATCCGCACTGGAGAATACGAAGGACTTTCAGAAAAATTTCAGAATCCTGAATGGGCCCCTGACTATGGACAACCTGTTTTCAATCCAAAAACCGGCGCCACAAACATTGGAGCAAGGGAATTTTTGATCGCCTACAATATAAACCTGAATACAAACGACCGGAAACTAGCCCAACACATCGCCCTTAACTTGAGAGAAAAAGGACGGGCCAAGCGAGACGAATCAGGAAATATCATGCGAGATAAAGGTGGAAAAGCCATTAAAGTGCCAGGGAAATTTAAGGAGGTCAAAGCCGTCGGTTGGTATATAGATGACTACGGCATCGCTCAAATTTCCATTAACTTTACAAATTATCAAATCTCCCCTCCTCATCTTGTTTTTGATGAGACCATTAAGGAGGCCGAGCAGATTGGCCTCCGTGTGACCGGGAGCGAACTCGTCGGGCTCATTCCAAAAGAGGCCATGCTTTTGGCAGGCAGGCACTATATCAAAAAACAGGGAAAGAGCCCTGGGATTCCAGAAGAAGAACTCATAAAAGCAGCGGTGCTGTCATTGGGTTTGAATGACATAACCCCTTTTGACCCCCAAAAAAAGATCATTGAATATCAGTTTAAAGAGGTTGATAACTCTCTGCTCGATCTCAACCTGAGAGAGTTCGCCAATGAGTTATCCATGGATTCTCCTGCACCTGGGGGTGGAAGTATAGCCGCTCTTTGTGGAGCGATGTCTGCCTCGTTGTCAAGCATGGTCTCAAATTTGACAGTCGGGAAAAAAGGATATGAGGACGTTCAGGAGAAAGTCAAAGATCTGGCCATGGAGGCTCAGGTCCTTAAGGATGACTTTCTTAGAGACATCGATTTAGATACTTTGGCTTTTAATAAAGTCATGGATGCCTTCAAGATGAAGAAAAAAAACGATGAACAGAAAGAAAAACGAACGCAAGCCATCGAAAATGCAACCAAAGAGGCGACACTTGTGCCCTATCATGTTCTGGAAAATTGTATTACGGCCTTAAAAATTGCCAAGGATGTCGCGACACACGGGAATAAAAATTCACTTAGCGATGCGGGAGTCGCGGCTTTAACAGCCGAAGCTGGGGCACTGGGGGCCTTTTATAATGTTAAAATTAACCTTCCGGATATAGAAGATGAAAAATTTAAATCCGACACAGAAAAACAGGCCTCAGATCTCTTAAATAAAGCGCAACAATTGGGCGCCGAGATCAAAGACATCATATTAAGTGAGCTTAAATAAGACAGCCGTGCTTCACAAAGGGAAAGCATCTTCATTTCCGTGATTTCAAGAACGAGTTCTGTAGCAAGTCGATGAGAAATCAAGTCAAATAAAATCTGAAAAGGTGGAAGCGCTCCACTCGGATTTTTAACGCCATTCCCTCATTGTTCCTCTCGGCACTTTCGCAACTCCGCGCACTTGTTCTTAACATTACATAGAGAATTGCCAAAAAGATGCGTACCACTTTTCTTAATCCATCCCGTGCTCAGACATACTCAGTGGCCGACTTTGTCGACTTCCCTCGATGGACAACTCAGTAAGGCTAAATCCTCGGATGTCGCTTTTTCCATCCTCTTCAGATTTCATCTTATGTGATTTCTCCATCATGCCTATCTAGATCCCAGAACTCTAAATAAAATCGCGGAAATAAAGATGTTTTCAATTTATGGAAAGGTTTTGAATATTGAGAGTATTTCCTGTATGATCATTTTTGATTCATCTCAAAAAGAGTTGGCAGGATCATAAGGATTCAAGGGGTCGAGGGATTCAGAACCCTAGAATCCTTTTTTCGTTTGGAGTGGATATGAATGAATGGACCCGAAATGGGAGAAAAATCAGGCTTATTGAGGGCAATATTGTTTTGCTTAATGTTGAAGCAATTGTCAATGCCGCAAATAAATCTCTGATCCTTGGAGGAGGCGTGGCTGGAGCCATCAGAAAGTTCGGAGGACCGACTATTCAGGAGGAATGCAATAAGCTTGGCCCTATAGAAGTCGGAGAAGCTGTT
>JAUWVG010000463.1 GCA_030617525.1 Candidatus Aminicenantota bacterium
TTTGTTTATTCGCAACTGGAGGGCCGTAACTATAAAGGCAGATGCAACCCCGAGGCTTATGTGTAACCAATCATATTTGCCGCTTAAAAGAAGCCACAATCCCAAAAGAATAAAAAACTGCAGTATGGTGCCCTTTATAAACGCTTTTTTCACTTTTTTTTCCTCATAATATCATACACACAAAGTCTTCTAAAGTCCTTGAAATTTTAAATAATTCATTCAAAATAATCGAATTGACCTGACTGTTTTGGTTATGATATGGTCTTTTCTGGTTAACGGACGGCGGATGAAGAAAAAGATCACTCTGACTCATTACATTTTTATAGGCTTTTTTTTAGGCATCGCTGGAGGGTGGATTTTTGGTGAAGGAATATTGCCTTTTGCAGAACCACTCGCAGAGCTTTTTCTAAGGCTTTTGCGTATGGCCATAATGCCCTTAATCATCACGTCCATTATATCTGCAGTCGTTGGTGTCGGACATCTGGGCCGCTTAGGGCTAAAAACATTCAGCTATTACATCGTCAGCAGTTTGATGGCGATTCTAACCGGACAAATTTTGGTCAATATTTTAAAACCAGGAGTGGGGGCAAATATTGGCCTTGAAGAGGCTCCAGTTCAAATTGCAGCCTCACAGCAAAGCTTAAAAGATTTATTGCTCAATATCATTCCTGAAAATCCTTTCGCCTCTATGGCTCAAGGCGATGTCCTGCCGGTCATATTCTTTTCAATCCTTTTTGCTTTTTTTATTACCAAGCTGAATGAAAAACCCAGGGCCCAATTGAGCGAGTTATTTCAAGCTGCCTTTGAGGCCATGTTGAAACTCACTCTGTTTGTTGTTTGGAGTGCTCCGCTGGGCGTGTTCGGCATTATCGCGAGGATTGTCGCAAAAACAGGTTTTGAATCATTCCGTTCTCTGGGATTTTATTTTATTGTCGTTCTTATCGGCCTGGCTATCCATGCATTCGTCAACCTTCCCCTATTGTTGGCGTTTGTCGGAAGGATCAATCCCATCAAACACTATAGAGGAATGGCTCAAGCCCTAATTTTTGGATTTTCTACCTGCTCTACAATGGTGACTCTCCCCCTAACAATGAAAGCCGTGACCGGCAATTCAAAAGTGTCAAAAAAAATCGCAGGATTCACTCTGCCTATCGGGGCCACTGTCAATATGGATGGCACCGCCCTGTATGAATGTGTGGCAACAATTTTTATCGCCCAAGTCTACGGATTTGAGCTGACATTCAGTGCACAGATCCTCATCGTCATCACAGCGCTGCTGGCGTCCATCGGTGCGGCAAGCGTGCCAATGAGTGGAATGGTCATGATGTCCATCATCCTTGGTGCGGTTGGCCTGCCACTTGAAGGAGTGGCGATCATTCTCGCCGTGGATCGGATTTTGGATATGTTTCGTACAACAGTCAATATCCTGAGCGACAGCTGTGGAGCCGTAATTGTGGCTCGACTGGAGGGGGAAAGCCTTGAGGGAATCGGAAAGTAGTTTTATTTTTTCTCTGGATAAAAGGAGGTATTATTATGAAAAAAAAATTGAATCGTAGAGATTTTCTTAAAAAAAGCAGTTCAGCCGGTTTAGGCATAGCTTTAGGGAACATGGCCCTTGGCAGCATAGGAGGTTTCCCTTTGCCTCAAATAAATACAGATCCCATAGAACATCTGGTGTCCCCGCCCATCGAAACGGTTCGTGTAGGATATGTCGGTATCGGGAACCAGGGCAGCGGCCATTTCCGGAACCTGCTTCGGATCGAAGGCGTCGAAATTAAGGCCGTCTGTGACATCAGAGAAGAACGAACGATGTGGGCTCAAGAACAATGTGAAAAAGCCGAAAAACCAAACCCAACTGCCTATACAAAAGGTACGGAAGACTTTAAACGCATGTGTGATACTGAAGACCTAGATTTGGTCTACAACGCTACTCCCTGGGAATGGCATGTTCCCATTTCGGTTAAAGCCATGCAGACAGGCTCCCATGCCGCCTCAGAAGTTCCTGGGGCTATTACGATCGAGGGATGTTGGGAACTCGTTGAGATCTCGGAAAAATTTAAAAAACACTGCCTTACAATGGAAAATTGTAATTATGACCGGACCGAGCTGATGCTATTGAATATGGTGCGTCAAGGACTGTTCGGTGAGCTGCTTCATGCAGAATGTGGATATCTCCATGACCTTAGGGGTTGGAAGTTCGGAGATGCCTACTACCCTCATGACTGGCGTCTTCAGTATTCCATCAAACGCAATGCCGACCTCTACCCCACTCATGGACTCGGCCCTGTCTCCCAATGGATGGATATTACCCGCGGAAACAAATTCGAATATCTCGTCTCTATGAGCAGTCCCAGCCCGTCGCCCAGTCTGAAACTGGAAGCAATTAAACGGCATGGAAAAGACCATCCTTTAGCTAAAACGGATTATGCCTTGGGAGATGTGATTTCTACACTGATCAAAACCAGCAAGGGACAGTCCATTCTGGTCACTCATGATACTAACTCGCCGCGTCCTTACAGCCGCAAAATATTGATCCAGGGTACAAAGGGATTGGCTCGGAAATATCCCGAACAGAAAATTTTTGTCGAGGGAACTTCAAAGCGCCACAGGTGGGAAGATCTTTCCGAATACACCGAAAAGTATAAGCATCCACTCCTGACATCTCTGGAAGAAAAAGCGGAGGGTGCCGGACACGGAGGAATGGATTTTATCGAGGACTACCGCCTGATCCAGTGTCTAAGGGAGGGCAAACCCACAGATTCAGATGTGTATGATGGGGCCACCATCAGCGCCGTAGTTGCATTGAGTGAAAAATCCATAGCAGCAAACAGCACGTCCATCGAATTCCCTGATTTTACACGCGGC
>JAUWVG010000245.1 GCA_030617525.1 Candidatus Aminicenantota bacterium
TATTTCTGCTAATCTGAGATATACAAGTATACATGAATCTTATTTATGAAATAGTCTTATTTGTTAGTTCTGTAAGCAGTTTCAACTTAAAAGTCATGTCCAGAATGTGGAAAGGAAAATGTCATTAATTAAATACTCCCCGGGTAGGACTCGAACCAGCAAGCAGGATCACCTGCGAGGGATTTTAAATCCCTTCTATTAATCCTTCCCTAGCCTGTTTTTCTCCAGTGTTACCTCTATCTTCAGGTCCACACCTTCAGGAAGGATTATATAACGTTCCTGGGGATTGAATGCTTCCCAAGGTTTCCCGTTTATTTTTACCTTTTTAATGTGTACAGAAGTAACCAAAATCCATGTAAACCTCTCAACTCGGACCTGCTAACATCAAGGATGAGCGGCTGGTTGATGTGGATAACTTTCCATCTCTTAAAGGTCGGGCTCGGTCTTTTCTGTCTTATTTACGTCTGGCTGAAAAAGTCATTTCTATCTGTTTACTAAACTACTCCAATAAGTTATTAAAAAATATCTGGAATTTTGTTTCCATGTCTTCATTTTTAGACCACCTTCTTACTTCCTCCAGATCTACTTCTTTGTTTTTGCATACGAGATGCGCTTGTTCAAAGGCCTGTTTATCATTCCAGTGGAAGAAAGCTGCAAGACGGTCTTTGACACAGTCGGTCGGGGACAGCAGCTTCAAGCAGCGATTTCCTTTTCTTAGGGTAGAAATATCTTTTACGGGCTCTTTTCCGACAGATAAAGGCGGAGCGACAAAATCTATAAAGAATTCAGTTTCGGGATGTTTGAAATACCTGTTTTCCGGGTAAAAGCCCAGCTCCTGCAAAGATTTTTTCGCCTCCTTTTGTTTGTTGCTGGAAATGAGAACGAAATCCAAATCATAAGATAAATATTCGTTGTCTGTATAGATTGAGACACAAGCTCCACCTGTAAGAACTGTTTCAATTCTGTTTTTTCTTAAATGATCAGATACAAATATGGCCAGGTTCTTTAAGGAAAGACTGCCAATTTTCATTTTGATTTATAAGGGTTTTCCTGTCTGCCGCGGCCTCAGTCTGCGTACGTAATGTTTGTTTTTTTCATCATCAGGGATAAATTCCAAGATTTTTGCCAAGAGTAACTCGAGCTCCTTTTTGAATGGATACCTGGGATCCAATCCAAATAATCTCACTTTTCCTTTGAGTTTACTATAAAGGATTCCATTACTTTCCATGTTCAAGAGTTGGTTCTGAACGGCGTTTAAGTAGAATTTGAACGCCCTGGCCATTTCCGTTGGATAAGATTCTCCGTTGGAATATATGAAGAGCAGTAATTTCCCCTTAATTTCAGATCCAAATATAGCCTTAAGCATAATGAAACCTATAAACAAATATATTGGTTATATAACCAATTATATTGGTTATAACAGCTTTTAATGGATTTGTCAACTTCCTTCCATCCTCTGTTTATTTAAAAAAAGCCTGTTTCATTGATTATATGTCTGAAGGAAATTATAATGAAATTGTCTGAATGTCCTCTTAGATTCCAACAAAGGGATATCCTATGAATAGCAAGACAACAACTGATAGTAAATCTGAAAAACGAAGTAAAAAAAGAAAGATGAAGCGGCTGATTCTTTTTAGCATCGCCGTATTGATCATCGTGGTTATTGTTCTGAGTCTGATCAGGCCCTCCAATCCAGACGATGAAAAGGGCAGTACGGTTAGGGTTGAGTATGGGGGAGTTTTGGACAGGCTCACAGAGACGGGGACGATTGAACTTGTCCGTTCAATCGATGTCAAATCGAAAATCTCAGGAAAGATTAAAGAAATTCTCGTCAAAGAAGGACAAGAGGTCAGAGCGAATCAGCTGCTGGCCATCGTTGAACCCGATCCCAACCAGGCCCTGATGCTTTACGCCAAACGCGCCGCTGTCGATCGTGCCGAAATCGATTTCGTCGAGAAAGAGAGGGAGTTGAAACGTAATAAGTCTCTGTTCGAGAAGAATCTCATTTCCCGCCAGGTTCTCGAGAAGATCGAAAACTTGTTTCGTCTTTCGTCCAACGCCTTTAAACAGGCCGAACTCGAACAAGAAATCCTGGAAATGGAAATGACCGAATCGTCCACCGAATCGGTCGAAAACATAAACAGTGGCAAAGTGACTCAATTGGATGACTACCGCATTGTCGCACCAATTTCAGGTATCATCATAGACAGCGAATTGGAAGTCGGCGAGATGGTGGTGACAGGAATTTCTTCATATATGGTGGGGACTACGATCTTCCAAATCGGCGACCCGAGCGAAATGATCGTTAAATCCTCAATCAGCGAGATAGATCTTGGCCGGCTCAAGATAGGGCAGGAAGTGAGAATCGTTTCCGACAGTTATCCGGATGAGGCCTACCTCGGGAAAGTAAAGAATATCGCGCCGGTTGGAAAAATCGGACAAGGTGCCAGCATCGTGACATTCGACGTTGAGATTGAAATCCTCGATCCCGATGTCCGTATGAGGCAGGGCATGTCCTGTGACATCGACATCATTTTCGACACGCGTGAGAACGTCCTGGTACTTCCTGTCGAAGCCGTCCATGAGGTGATGGTTAAAGATGCCGAAGGAGAGGAAACTTCAGCCGTCGATTATTTAGTTGCTTATAAGTGGGGTGAAGATGAGTACCGGGAGGTCCGGCTGGAGATTGGACTGGAAAGCACCAATCGGGTGGAGATTCTCTCTGGCCTCGTTATAGACGATGAGGTCTCCCTGGAAGCCAGCATAAAGTACAAAGAATTCCGGGACGAAGAGGAAAAAGTAAAAGAGGAAGATAAAAAAACTAAAACAAAGGAATAAAGGAAAGAAAGGAATGCTGCTGTTTGAAACCATAGCGGTTGCTTTGATGCAACTTCGAGCCAACAAGATGCGTTCGTTCCTGACAATTATAGGAATCATGATCGGAATAGGCTCGGTCATGGGAGTGACATCGATCGGCGAGGGATTACGAAAGAGAATTGTCTCGGAGTTTGAGCGCGTCGGAGGAAGCAGCCTGATTATTGTTCAACCTCCGCGCCGTTTTATTCGCAAGGACAACCGCTGGGTGCGGCGGTCGTGGGAAGAACATCTTATGGTCGAGGACATCCAAAGACTGTCGGAAGAATGCAAAAGCATCCGCTCCGTAATCCCTTTGAATATCGGTAGTGCGCAGCTGAAATATCATAAGGCCAGCACATCAGGGCAGTTTTGGGGGATTAATGCTGAATTTTCTGAGGCCTTCGGGTGGGCTGTAGAACAGGGGCGCTTTATCGGATACAGCGATTTGAAAAAATGGAGGAAAACCGCGGTTATTGGCGTCAAGATCAAGGAGGATCTCTTCGGCTCAAAATCTGCTGTCGGGAAGGAAATAAAAATAAACGGCCTGCGCTTCGAAGTCATCGGTGTTATGGAAGAGAAAAGGATGTTCGATGATGACTGGGGTTATCGTGTTCTTCTGCCTTATACCACTGTATCCAAACGTTTGACGGGGAGCGATTATTTGGATGTGATGTTCGTCTATACAGAGGAAACCAAACTTGCCGAAACGGCGGCCGGGGAGATCCGCACGGTCTTGAGCCGGTATAAAGAGCACGGCGATGAATTCGTTGTGGAGACTGCAGAAGGTCAAATTCAGGAAGTCAACAACGTTATCAATATCATGAAGTTAGTCGTTGGAGGGATCGCGTTTATTTCCTTGCTTGTTGGTGGCATAGGTATAATGAATATTATGCTGGTGTCCGTAACCGAACGAACCCGGGAGATCGGAATCCGCAAAGCGGTTGGAGCCACAAGGCGAAACATCCTCACCCAGTTTCTGATTGAATCAGCCTTTCTTTGTCTGTTTGGGGGGATATTGGGAGTGTTGTTCGGCATGCTCCTGGGTTTTGGCATTGCGGCGCTCATCACACAACTGGCTAATGAGCCGTTTCCCAGTGTGATATCGATTCAGGCGGTACTGACAGCCTGTATCTTTTCAGTACTTTGGGGAATGATATTCGGTGTCTTTCCAGCCAAAAAAGCGGCTAAACTTCATCCTATCGAGGCATTGAGATACGAGTAATAAACACGATTTGAGCATCGGCTAAAATTTTCAGAACAGTGCCATCTCCATAGAGAAAGGAAGCATAGGCATTTGTATATTCAAGAAATTTTTTATGTTTGTATCTTTGTCAGGCCTGATCTGGAAGACATTAAAAAGGACCGTGGTATGTGTTTGTATAGTAGAACTATTACGATATAAGATTATATACAAATCGTGAAATATTTTATTAAAGGAGGCATAAGATGAATCGGAGGGACTTCGTTAAATTTGGACTGGGCGGAACCGGATTGGCGGCCGGAGGTGGTTTTGTCTTAAGAAACGAACAAAAACCGTCATCCACTTTTTCCAAAAAATTCGGTCATCCCCGTTGGGTTAAAGAGATCGATAAGCCTAAATTGGCTGTCGATGATAACTTGTACACGCGGTTTAATTCCATAGATAATGTTTTTGGCTCCATGTCCAAGTATTACGGAATGGAAAATCTGAAGGAACTGAGGAAAAGAAGCAGAGAAAAAACGGCACAATATTTCCGGGAGGGGCGTCCTGGCTTCAGGCTTGAAGACCGGGCTCTCTCGGATGCGGCCTGGGTCATTTCTCGCCTGGGGGGATTGAACCGGGGGACCAGGGCCTGGACCAGTGAAAATGTCAGCACTCCGGAAGAAAGGGGAGTGGAAAAATATTCCGCCGGTCCGGAAGAGGCAGCAAGGGTGATAAAAGCATCTGCCCGTTATTTCG
>JAUWVG010000006.1 GCA_030617525.1 Candidatus Aminicenantota bacterium
TTTAAGTTTTCAAGAGCTCATCCCTCCTGAAAATCTCAGTGAAATCAAGATTCGTACAAATGAACTTGAAGAAGAATTGAAACAAGAATATGAAACTCCTCAAAGGATCGTGAATCTGGATCCGGGATATCTTACAGCCGCTTCTCTTATTATGGCCACTGCAAAGGACTTTGCCAATCGTATTCCTCTTCAACACGGCATCTATGCTCATCTGGAACTTCAATTCGGGAAAAATGAGATCCGGACTCTGGCCTGGACCTATCCTGATTACAAAACAGAAGAGTATCAAAATTTCTTTTTAGCCGTCAGAAAAATATATTTGGAACAGTTGAAATTATGATAAGGGGATTGGGCTTGGGAAACGATAAAAAAAGACACGTTGTTTCCATAGTGATGTTCAAGATATTGCTAAATATCATGCTATCAAGCCGATATCATTGAAGATAAATGAAGGTGCCGGCAATTTTTATGAATAATTCAGGTTAAATGCTTATGGCAGAGATCTCTCGCAATTTGTGAACGATCTCAGGGAGCTCATCGAGGAATGTATCGATATCTTCCTCAGTGTTGAGTCTGCCCAGTGAGATCCTTAAAGTTCCCCTGGCTTCTTCGGGGCGAAGTCCGATGGCATTCAGGACGTGAGACACTTCTTCGGTATCCTCGCTGCAGGCCGAACCTGTGGAGACATAAATCTCTTTAGTGGCGAGAGCCAGAAGGATGGCTTCGGCCTCGAGCCCGTAAAAAGAGAAATTGAGCGTCCCATGAATCCTGTTTTTTTCATGCCCATTAAATTTGACTTTTGGAATGTTCTCTTCGATTCCTTGTTTCAGCTTAGAAGCCAGATGTTCAACCTTCTTGTTATCCGTTTCTCTATGCTCTTGGATTTGACGGACTGCTTCACCAAATCCCACAATGCCGCTTGTATTTTCCGTTCCTGCGCGCATTTCGCGTTCCTGGGCTCCGCCGTAGATCAGAGGATAGATGGGCGTGCCCTTTTTTATAAAGAGTGCCCCCACTCCTTTGGGCCCATTAATTTTGTGGGCGGAAATCGAGAGAAGGTCCACTCCGAGTTTTTTGACATCGATATCGATTTTGCCAAAAGATTGGACGGCATCCGTGTGGACTAAGATGCCTTTATCTTTGGCCAAATTGACGACGTCCTTAATGGGTTGAATGGTTCCCAGTTCATTGTTGGCGTGCATGATGGATATAAGGGCTGTCCTCTCTGAAATAGAGTTCTTTAAAAAGTCTAAATCGATTGTTCCATAGGAATCGACAGGAACATATTTGACAGTTATCCCTTTTTTTTTTAAATAATTGGCCGTTTCGATGACTGCCGGATGTTCGATTTTAGATACAATGAGTTCATTTTTGTCTGGATGAGCATCCATAACACCGCGGATGGCAAAGTTGTCAGATTCCGTTCCAGAACCCGTAAAAAATATTTCTGTCCTGATAGCCCCAAGGGATTGGGCAATGGTCTCTCTTGCTTGGGTCACAACGTCTTTAACAGCCCTTCCTATAGGATAAAGAGAAGAGGGATTGCCGAAATGCTCCTTTAAAAAGAGGGACATTTTTTCGGCCACAGCCGGATCCAATGGAGTTGTTGCATTGTTATCTAGATAGACCATTCTTTTTCCTCTTTAAGCTTTAGATGTTCCAAAATTCAGGATAAAATTTAAATCTGGTTCTTCTTCTTTCGCTCGAATCCTTGATCCCTTCGAATCCTCGAACCCTTTCTTATTCTTCATAATCCTTTCGCTCGAATCCTTGACCCATTGAATCCTCGAACCCTTAAATTATCTTCCTGACATGTTTTCCTTGAGAATCCGAACAACCTCAAATCCCGCTCTCTTCTGTCCCTCACTAGCCGCAGCTCCGATATGAGGTGAGGCCATCACTTTGGGGTGATCGATGAGAGAAAAATCAACGGGAGGTTCTTTTTCATAGACATCTATGGATGCTGCTCTCACTTTTCCTGATTCCAGAGAATTCAGCAGGGCCGTTTCATCCACTACTCCTCCCCGTGAGGCGTTGACGATAATGACACCCTCTTTCATTTTGGCAAACTCATCACTGCTTATCATATGCCTGGTCGAATCGCTGAGGGGAAGATGTAGAGAGATAATGTTGGCCCGAGTCAGCAGATCATCCAGGCTGACCTGCTCGACATCCAGATCGGTCTGAATATCGACGACATCAAAGGCGATGACTTTCATCCCAAAAGCCAATGCCTTTTTGGCCACATCCAGGCCAATTCTTCCACTGCCGATAATCCCGAGTGTTTTTTCAAAAAGTTCTGATCCTTTGAGGAGCTTTTTTTCCCATTTATGCTCTTTCATCGACAGGTTTGCTTGACCAAGATTTCTCACTGCACTCAGCATCAAACCAAAAGCCATTTCTGAAACCGTATACGTCGTGGCCGACGGTGTGTTGGCGACCTGAATTCCTTTGTCCTTTGCAGCCTCGAGGTCAATATTGTCCAGTCCAATTCCTGCCCGGACAATGAGTTCCAGATTGGTTGCAGCATCAATGGCATTTTTTGTCACTTTTGTTGCACTGCGTACTACGACTGCATTGTAGTCCGGAATGGTACGGACAAGTTCCTGCTCGTCCATTCCTGTTTTGAGAGTGACGTCTAAGTCACTGATAGCCTGAAGCTCTTCAAATGCTTCAGGATTCAAAGCGTCGGCGACTAAAATTTTCTTCATTGCCAATTCTCCTTTAAAATTTCTTCGGCAGCTTTGATGGCTTGCCCCGGTTCAAATGAATAACCAAGATCCATAAGCGTCATCTCTAAGGCTGAGAGACCGGTGATAACATCAAATCCACCTATATATCCTAAGTGAGCGATCCGAAAAAAATCGCCCTTATGAGGATCCTGAGCTCCTGCAATATAGACTTTGTACTTGTCGTGCATAATGTTGACAAGCTTAATTCCATCGATCCCTTCGGGAACTTTAACAGCTGTCAGCACATTGCCAGGACATGTGGGAAGCAAATCGAGCCCTATGGCTTGAACACCGGCTCTAGTGGCATCCCCTAAGATTTGGTGGTGGTGAATAAGATTTTCGAGACCGATAGATTTTATAATATCCAGAGATTTTTTTTGCTGCAGAATGAGAGATATGGCTGGGGACCAGGGGCTTGTTTTGTTTTTTAAACTTTTCCTGTATTCTCTGGCGTCGTAATAAAACTTTGGCATGGTGGATGATTCTACAAGATCCCAAGCTTTCTCAGAGAATGAAATGTAGGACAATCCTGGAGGAGTCATGAAGGCTTTTTGCGAGCCTGAAATGAGAACATCGACATTCCAGTCATCCATAGGACATGGAGTGGTCCCTAAGCCCGAGATCCCATCGACAACGAGAATCGTTTTAGTGGAAGACACCTCTTCTCCAAATCCTTGTATATCGTAGAGTGCACCTGTTGAGGTGGCAAAAAGTGTTGAAAAAACCGCTTTTGTCTCTGGAACTTCCTGTAAAACTTCCGCCAATTGGGCTTTTGAAAAATTATCTCCCCACTCGAGTACAATTTCTTTGACATCGGCACCATAGGCTCTGGCAATATGGGCCCATCTCGCCCCAAATTTTCCGCAGTTTATACAGATGACCTTATCCCCCGGGGATAAAGTGTTGACCACTGCGGCTTCCATTGCCCCTGATCCTGTTGAAGCCAAGATATAAACATCGTTTTCTGTTTGGAAGACATACTTCAATCCATCTGTAACATCCATATAGTTCTGCGAAAACTGGGGAGTCCTGTGGTGAAAAATAGGTTCAGAAGCTAAGGAGAGGACCTCTTCCGGCAGGGGAGTGGGGCCCGGAGAGAGAAGGTATCTTTTTTTAATCAAGAAATTTGCTCCATTCAACAACTAAAGCCGGCAAAGAAGCTCAGTTAAAAATGCTGTCCGTTCGATCAAAGAGGGAAGGATGAGGTGTTCGTGCTCGGCATGCATTCCCTCTCCATCAGGACCTAAACCATCCAAAGTGGGAACTCTCATATTGGAAGCAATGGAAGCATCCGATCCTCCTCCTGCCTTCCCGGTTTCAAAAGTCAGGTTAAGTGATTCCGCAATTTTTTGGACTTCATTTAGAAGCTTAAGAGATCCTTTGGTTTGTTCCATAGGTGGAGTTAGACTTTCGATTTTGTATTTGATTTTAGAGCCTTTCATTTGAGGGGCCAGGTTCTTGAAAAAAGCAAGGATATTCTCTTTCTGTTCGTTCTTCCAAAAACGTATATCCAGAACGGCAGAAGCGCTTTCGGGAACTATATTGGCTTTTTCCCCTCCATTGATCAATCCGATATTTACAGAGGTGTTTATTGTCCTGATTTTTTTCAAGAGAAGACACTGCAGCATCAACTCTTCAATGGCATTCACTCCTTTTTCGGGATCTCCTGCGTGTGAGGATTTCCCCGTGGTTGTTAGGCGGATGACCAGCCTTCCCTTACGTTGAATTTTTAATGCCCCACCAGGAATTGCGGGTTCCAAACACAGTACGAGCGCCGATCTTTTTGCGAGTTTCTGGATGATTTCATAGGAATTTTTATGGCCTATTTCTTCGGCAGAGTTCACAAATAGAGCGATTTTTTTATCTGGAGTTATGTTGAGGTCATTCAGTGTCTTTAAGGCACTTACGGCCATGACGATTCCGGCTTTCATATCCAGCACACCAGGTCCGGATATCTTGTTCTCCGAAAAGTAGAAAGGCATTTCTTCAATTTTCCCAACCGGCCATACCGTATCGATATGTGTCAGCAGCAATATCTGTTCTTTTCGCTCTTTAGTTTTTTTAGCTGGGTATTCTGCCAAATAGAGATCTCCAATCTCGTCCTGTGGGTAGCGAGTTATCTTAGCTCCATTCTTTCTCAATTCCTGAACCAAAAAAGAGGAACATTTGTTCACAGCTTTTTTATCCGTCGAAGGGGATTCAAGTTGGACGAGTTCCTTCAATAGATTGAGCATTTCGCCTTTGCGGGATTTATAGTAATGAAAAAAATTCATGAGTTCTCCTTTCGATGACCATGACATTAATGTAGCATAACTCAGGCAAAATGGGTACAATAAATAGAGGTCAAACGATGCAAAAACGAACCTTTTTGACTTTTTTTCTACTCTGTTTTTTTCTCCTTATACAAAATGTGAGCGGACAGGAAGGAACCAGCATGCGGATCCATGGGTCTATTGGATTATCTTCCATGTCGGAAAAAAGTTATGGTTCTGGCTTTTGGTCAGGATTTGGATTTTCCTTTCTGATTAAAAAGGACGTGCATCTGTCCTTCAATTTTGGAGCATGGAATAGTCAAGTTACCGCAAAACCGGATGGGCTTCAAAACGGCAGCCTTACAGTAAGCCCTTTTTTTGTTTCTCTTCACTATTTTCCGGGACATAAAGACCGGTTGATTTATCCCTATTTTTTTATCGGAGGAGGCTATATTTTTACTAGCTTCAGGATGGAAGAATTAGTCACTATCCCTGAGATCACTTTTTCTCAGAAAGTCGACAACTCACCTGGGGGTCAGGTGGGTGCTGGGATCCAGTTGAAAGTTTCAAAACGGATTTCTTTAAGTGCAGATGTCTCTTATCTCTACAATAAGACATCTGGTACTACGACTCTTCAAGATCTTAATTTTGGGACAACTACAGAAGATTTTTCTCTACTACTCAGCGCTATTATATTTCAGATAGGAATAAAATTTCTCATCTAACATAATTTGTAATCAAAAAAATAGCCATGACTATGACTGTATGGGAGATACTTGGGGAAATAGCCTTTGTCTGTATTATCCTCTTTTTTTTCATATTTGCTGTTGTCAGTCAAATAGAAAAAGAAAAAAGGGCATCCATCAGGAGTTTTTTTGTAGCTTGTCTTATCGCCGCTGTGAATGTCTTTTTTTTCATTCTCCCTCTTTCCTTCAGAAAATGGTCCTTTGCGGGTGTGTTTGGGTTATGTGCTGCGATTATCTTATACGTTGCCCTTCCTCCAAGACCAAAACATCCTTTTCAAATAGTTAGGTCAATAAATAAAGTCGATGAGCGAGACATCATATTTTCTCGATTCGATATGAGGGAGAACGGCCCGCATTACTCTGAATATTACAATCGACATCCTGAGAATAAATCTAAAGATGACGAAATCAGAAAATTGCCGGATATCTTATCCCCGCATCATGTGAAAAAGCATCCGGTGCATTTTAATTTGGCTGCAGCCGAGTTTGAGTTTCTCGAACAGCAGCTGCAGCATGTCGATGGTGAAATCCATTCAGTTCAAGCTGAATATACTCCAAAAGAAAATACGGTCAATATAAAAAACATGATCCGTTATCTGGGGGCGGATCTTTGTGGTGTTTGTGAGCTTGATCAAGCCTTTGTGTATTCACATACCGGCCGGGGGCCAGAGCCATATGGGAGTGAAATTAATCTCAAACATGCTTATGCCGTGGTATTTGCCATTGAGATGGATCAAAAGATGATTGCAACGGCCCCCCAATCTCCTGTGCTTGTCGAAACAGCAAAAAAATATGTCGAGGCCGCCAAAATTTCAATCATTGCCGCCCAACAAATCCGCATGATGGGTTATGCGGCTCGAGCACATATTGCAGGGAGCAACTACCAGGCGATGCTGCCTCCTTTAGGTTGGAAGGCGGGATTGGGGGAGTTAGGTCGGTTTGGTATGCTCATTACCGAGAAATTTGGCGCTCGTATGCGACTGGGAATGCTTACAACTGATTGTCCATTGATTCCGGATAAATCCATCACATTTGGTATTCAGAATTTTTGTGAAATCTGTAAGAAATGTGCAGAAAATTGTCCATCGCAGGCTATCCCACATGAAGGGAAAACGGAAGAAAATGGAGTGATGAAGTGGGTGTTAAACCGCGAAAACTGTTATCGTTACTGGAGAAAAGTTGGAACAGACTGCGCTGTCTGTATCTCTGTGTGTCCGTACAGCAAAGCTGATAATGGACTGCACAGCTTTATCCGTCACTTTTCCACCTGGTCTAAAAGAGCCCAATCCCTCACACTTTGGGGAGATGATTTTTTTTACGGCCGTAAACCCAAACGGAAACCTTCCCCCTTCTAATTATTCATAAAAACTACCGACACTATCTTTTATCTTCAATGATTTCGCCTCGATAGTTTGATTTTTAGCTCTAACTATGAACACCACTTTGTTTGTTGACCAGTTTAAATCAAATGTCGGGCTGTCATTGCGAGAAATGAAATGACAAAGCAATCTCATTTGTAGAGATCGCTTCGCTGCGCCCGCGATGACAAGGTTAGATCACCACACTCTCTGCGATCGTTCGTTGCGAGGAGCAAAGGAGATTCCTTCGCTTTGCTCGGAACAGGCTTGGCAATCTCATGTGCCGATGCCTCGCATCTACGGCAACCTCAGCTCGTGAATAGTCATGAATTATTCATAAAAAATGACGACACCTTTACGAAAAACAGGAAGTTGTGATAAGTTTTAGGAAATCACTGAAATCTAAAGGAGGAACAATGGAGACCAATCGAAGAAATTTTTTGAAAAGTGTTGGCGTTGGAGTTGGCAGTCTTAGTGTTTTTGGCCTTAAAGCCAAAACTGCCCAAGCGGAACTCAAAAGAAAACTCGAGGATGTGAAACAGCTTTCTCCACTTGATATTGCTAAAGACGAAAATTTCTGGTTTTATGTCCAACAGGCATTTAATATTGATCGAAGTATCATCAATCTTAATAATGGTGGTGTCCACCCCTGTCCGACCATTGTCATGGATGCCGTCAAGCGTTATATGGATTTCTCAAATGGAGCTCCGGCTTATAATTCCTGGCGAGTCCTGCGTCCAAGAAAGGAGCTGATCCGCAAGAAATTGGCCGATACTTTTGGCTGCTCTCCTGAAGAAATTGCGATTACAAGGAATGTCACAGAATCCCTCCAGATTGCTCTTTTGGGTCTTCATCTCAATGCGGGCGATGAGGTGATCACCACAACTCATGACTATCCGTCCATGAAGAATGCCTTGTATCAGAGGCAGCTGCGGGAAGGCATCGTCGTTAAAACATTTCCATTCCATTATCCTCCGAAAAGTTTAACGGAATTGACAGATCTGTTTGAAAAAAATATCACACCTAAAACAAAAATGATCCTGATATGTCATGTGACGAACTTAACCGGTCAGGTCTTTCCTGTGAAAGAAATATGCCAGATGGCACGAAAGAAAAATATCGAAGTTGTGATAGATGGAGCACATGCTTTTGGCCATTTTCATTTCAAACAAAAAGACCTGGACTGTGATTTTTATGGAGCTAACCTGCACAAGTGGATGATGGCTCCGATTGGGACGGGATGTTTGTATGTGAAAAAAGAGAGGATCAAGGATATCTGGCCTCTTTTTCCAGCTGCGGATCCTTTGAGCGATGATATCAGAAAGTTTGAACATGTTGGGACTCAACCGGAGGCTCTGAAATTAGCAGTTGGGGATGCCCTGACTTTCCATCACGGAATTGGGGCAAAAAGAAAGGAGGAGAGGCTTCGCTATCTCAGGAATTACTGGGCTCTTTCCATCGAAAAATTAAAGGGAGCAAAAATGCTCACTTCCTATGATCCAAAACAATCGTGTGGTATTGGGACCTTCACCATCGAAAAATTTGATATGGCAAAACTGAGCCAGGTCTTATGGCAAAAACACAATATCTACAATATCAATGTTAGTGTGCCTCCCATGGAAGAAGGTGGAGAGAGAATAGTCGGGATGAGGGTGTCACCCAGTATCTATACGACTCTGCGTGAATTGGATGTTTTTGTGGAAGCGGTCACTTTTTATGTCAACAATGGACTTCCTAATTAAGATTAGATGATTAACCTGAACAGCACTGAGGATTTCCAGTCTATTCGAGATTTGTTTCCTATTCTTAAAAAATGTGTTTATCTCAACAGTAATTCTCTTGGGGCTGTTCCCACTCAAGTTGCTGAAGATCTTTTGTCGTTTTACCAGGCTTGGGCCGAGAAGGGAGTGAGTGCCTGGCAAGATACGTGGTGGGAACTACCGCGTAAAATTGGGAACAAACTGTCTTCTCTTCTTGGGGCCGGGAACGATGAGATCACCATGATTCCCAGCGCGTCCATCGCGCACTGGGTGGTACTATCCACACAATTTGGTATAAAAAACGGAATTAGAAATAAGATCGTGATGACCGACCATGACTTCCCCTCTTCGTTGTATGCTGTATCTGAGGTTGCTCGTTTTATGGAGTGGGAGGTAGATCTTGTCTCCAGTCACGGTTTGCCCTATATCGATGTTGAAACTATTATCAACAAAATTGACGAGAAGACTCTCTTTGTTGCCACATCGCATGTGTATTTTAAATCCGGATACATCCAAGATATTTCTGCGATTTCAGACAGAGCCCATCGTGTGGGAGCGATTTTGTTAATTGATGGGTATCATGCTCCCGGTACAATCCCTGTCAATTTGACGGATTTGGGTGTGGACTTCTATATTGGAGGGTGTCTGAAATGGTTGTGCGGAGGTCCGGGCAACGCGTTTCTTTTTGTCAGCAAAAACTTGAAATCCAATATTATGCCTCGATTGACAGGGTGGTTTGCCCACAATAATCCGTTTGATTTTTCTTCTGGTATGGAGTTTACCGAAGGATCATACAAGTTTATGTCCGGAACTCCTTCTGTCCCCAGCCTTTATACAGCTTCAGCAGGATTGGACATCATAGAACGTATAGGAATCTCACAGATACGTAAAAAATCACAGGAACAAACTCGTTTGATTATAAATAGAGCACGCGAGAGGGGATTTGTTCTCTATTCACCCGACGACGATGGTTCCCGGGGAGGATCCGTTTCGCTTGCTGTTCCTCATGGATATCCGGTCAAACAGGCTTTAGGAGAGCGTGGCATCATTATCGATTATCGGAAAGGTGTTGGCCAGGAACCTGATATTATTCGAGTGGGACCGCATTTTTACAACAGAGATGAAGAAATCGATGTATTTTTTGACACTCTCGATGAGATCTATTCATCTGGGGAATACAAAAACTTTCCGGAAGAAATTAAAACCGTCACCTAGCCTGAATTATTCATAAAAACTGCCGACACCTCATTAAACTTCAATGATATCAACTTGATAGCAAAATATTGTGCAATATCCGTGAACATTACTTTGTTTGTTGGCCTTTTTTTATCAAATGTCGGACTGTCATTGCGAGAAATGAAATGACGAAGCAATCTCATTTGTAGAGATCGCTTCGCTGCGCTCGCGATGACAAGGTCAGGTCACCACACTCTCTGCGATCGTTCGTGACGACAACCACAGCTTCATGGGCCGATGCCTCGCATCTGTAGCAACCTCGACTCGTGAATAATCCAGGCTAATCATCTTTCTCTCCCCCCTTGTTCTTCAGGCGCAGAAGAGGCATAATAGAAATATAGAAATTGGAGTCGATAAAGAGGAATCGGACTATTTATTAATTCTTGAGAAAGCGAGTTATAGAAGGTTCATTGAAGTGAAGAGATTAAAGATTGGTGTTTGTTTCATCTTAATTTTGTTCTCTTTACAATCTACAATTTTTTCTGAAATATTTTATGCTTGGAAAGACGTCTATATCGGTGCATTGGATGGGAAATCATGGGTTGGCTTAGTCCTGGCCCCACAGCCGGATTGCGCTTTTTCTTTCCGGTTAAGAGTAAAAAAAGATGATTCCCTGGCGGATAGAGAAGATCTCTATTATCTGATTTCCGAAGTCGGCCCACATTCACCTGACGGTCAATATGCAAGACTAAAAGTTGATTTAGGGCTTCCTTTTAATGAAAAAGATAATACTCCTATCCTGAGGAAACCTTCCCCCAAACAGGATACTATGGTGTTCGAATGGTCACGTCAGGATGAAAGGATTATTATCGGAAAAATTGTTGTTCCTGATAACATTGATTTGCACATGATCCATTATTTTCCCTGGGATACTCAAGGAGAATACAGTATTCTTGCGGACGACCAGGTTGGAGGTGAAAGCCGATCTGCTAAAAAATTCCATTATTTACTCTGGACGAACCATGCAGGCAACACCAATAGAGTGACGGGTGTTTCAGAGCTTATCATTCCTTTTGCTCTTAAGAAAGGCAATGCTCTCTATTTTGCAGCCGGTGTCGGAGAGGATATCGATATCCTGAATGACCATATCTACCGGTACAAAAATGCGAGATTGATAGATACCATTCTTAAACAGGAAAAAAATCGATACGAAAAATCTCGCGTTAAGATTGATGGATTGTATCAGGGCGCGGCTAAATCGATCACGAATAATCTTTTTTGGTCGTTGTCTTATCTAGCCGGAAAACACCGGATTTATTCTCCTCCAAGTCGTAATTTATTGTTATCCAATCCTGAGGAAAATCAAGATCATTGGACTGTCTTCGAATGGAATTCTTTCTTCAGTGCGTTAGAAGTTTCGATAGAAAGTTTCAAGCATGCCGGGGAAATTGTTACATCTGTTTTAGAGACGCAGTATCCCAATGGAAATATTCCCAACTGGAGGAGCCGTTTTGGCGGAACTCCTGACCGGTCCCAACCTCCCATAGGTTCGTATGTTGTGCTGAAACTATTTCAAAAAAACGGGGATATTGAATTCCTTAAATATGCCTATCCTTTTTTAAAGCAGTGGCATTCTTTTTGGCTGGCAAAAAAAGAGAACGGTCAAGCTCGGAGAGATGGGAATGGAGACGGATTGCTGGAGTGGGGATCGGACAGTGATTTGCTTTCAGGAAATGACAGCCAGGAGACGAGTGAGGCCGATGGTGAGTTGCGGGCAAAATTAGAATCAGGCCAGGCAGATCTTCCAAATTGGGATGGTGTTGAATATAGCACTAGAAGCAATACTTTGGTTGTGAATTGTCTTGATCTGAACTGTATCTATACTCTGGATGCATGGTGTCTTTCCCAAATTGCCAACATTCTTGATTATCAGGAAGATCATGTAACTTTTCTCAGTGAATATGAATTTATGAAACAGCTTGTGGATGAATATTTTTGGAATGAAAAAGAAGGATTCTATTTTGACAAGTATTGGAATGGAATGTTCTCCACACGTAAAGCCGCCTCCAATTTCTACCCACTTCTGGCGCGGATTCCGGATGAAAGGAAAGCTATGCGCATGATCAGACATCTCCTTAATGACAGCGAATTCTGGGGAGATTATGTTATCCCAACAATATCTCGTGACGATCCGGCTTTCAGGAGAAATCAGCAGAGTTGGCGGGGAACTATCTGTCCTCCTACGAATTATCTTGTCTATCAGGGTTTAAAAGCCTACAGATTCGACACCGTCGCGTCTGAATTTGCTAAAAAAAGCGAGTCTATCTTCATGAGAAGCTGGGAAAATTTTCAACTTTCTCCAGAAAACTATGATTCGCGGACCGGAGAAGCTGCGGGGCGACGCTACATGAGTTGGGGACCTCTTTTTTCTCTCATTGCTGTTGAGGAATACTTGGATATCACTCCCTGGGATGGCTTCAGGTTTGGGATGATAGCTCCGGAACGGCGGGGAAGACTCTCGCGGATATCTATCCAAGGGAGGCATTATGATCTGGAAATATCTCGTAAGAAAATGAGTCTTCTCGAGGAAGGGAAGACAATTCTTGAAGCGAGTGGCGGGGCAGTTTTTCGTCATTTCATCTATTCAGAAAATGAAATTTCTTTTGATTTTAAATCCCTGAAAACAAGAAAGATTAAAATTCGTTTTCTAGCTAAAGGCAAATACCAGCTTCTTGTAGATGGTTTGGATAAAGGCACAATTGCCGGGAAGCAGATCACTCTCAAGATTCCTGCTGGGGAACATTCTGTTCTTATTCTCCTGCTCGAAAAAGATATTTAACCTTATTTCACCGCTTCATGAATGGCCGCTATCCCACCAAATTTGTTTATGTAATCCACCTGGGAAAATCCGACAGATTTCAGGATGAATGAAAGCTCATCTGCGCTGTAAAATCGCGGTATGGTATGGGCAAGGTAGCGGTAACCGGAAGAAGAACCTGAAATTAATGAGCCGACAGGTCGAACAAAGGTCTTGATGTAGAAATGGAAAACTTTTTTGAGGGCGATAGATGACGGTTGACTTGTTTCAACGTTGATAAAAGTGCCTCCTGGTTTGAGCACGCGATAGAATTCTTCAAGAAAAGCAAAAAGGATGTCTTTTCGTGTATTCAAGTTCCGGATAGCGAAAGAGATCGTGATCAAATCAAAAGTGCTGTCTTTGTAAGGAAGCTTATTGGCTTCGGCTAATATGAAGGATGTGTATGAATCGTATTTTCTCTGTCTAGCTTTGTCTAACATGGGAAAACTGAAATCAACCAAATAGATTTCTGCATTTTCAGCAGCAGCCTTTGAAAGAGACAAAGCCATCTCTCCTGTTCCGCAGCACACATCTAAAATCTTATGCCCTGTCTTTTTCGCCGCTATCTGTGCACCCAATTTCCTCCATCGGATGTCAAAACCAAACGTTAAGACATGATTGACCAATTCATAGGTATCCGCCACCTCTGAATATATTAATTGAACTCCTTTTCTCATCTGCAGTAACCTCGGCCCGTGAATAATCCAGGCAAGAAAATCTGAAAAAACCAATTATAGAGAATTGTTTTTATTAAATAAAGTACTTGAATCCTTGAACCCTAGAATCCTCGAATCCTTATCTTCTATTTACTTTTTTTCCTCGATTTTGATAAAATCCAAATTTCTCTTAGAGGGATGGAAATTTCATGTAAATATTTCGGAAATAAAGGAGGAACATGAAAAAACAAAAAATTATCCTAAGTATTTTCTTGTCAGCTATTCTTATTATCGCCACTCTTTCTGTTTATGCAGAAGTTGGACCCACCTACGCCATCGTTCACTGCACCGTTGTCCCTGTGAGTGGGCCTCCTGTTGAAAATGGAGTGATTATAATCCGTAACGGCTTGATTGAAGCGGTCGGAGTATTTGGAGGCATCACTATTCCAGATGATGCTGAAGTTATCGAAGCCGGGGAGATGTATGCCTATCCAGGTTTAATCAGCGCACATACAAATTTGCTCCTTGAACCTGCCAGACCTCCTTCCCAAACACAGGGAGAAGCCTCATCATCTCAACAGCCTGATGAAAAGCCGGGATGGCAGAAAGCTGAGTTAATGGCCTTCGAAAGTTTGCGCATTAAAAAAACCACGATTGAAGATCTTTATAAGGCCGGGATTACGACTATTCTTGTTGCTCCTGAACAGAATATTTTTGCTGGACAGAGTGTTGTCTTGAATCTTCGAGGAGAGAGTAAAGAGGCCATGGTTCTGAAACAGCCATTTGGACTCCATGTCAATTTCGTGACCGCACGGGGAGAATACCCTTCAAGCTTAATGGGTACGATGGCTTTGCTTCGGCAGTCTTTCCTGGATACGGAGCACTATCGTCTCTACAAAGAACAATTTACAAAATCTCCAAGTGGACTCAAAAGACCGGAGTACAATCCATTTCTAGAAAACCTCTTGCCCTATGTGATCAATAAAAAACCAATTATTTTCAACTGTGCAAATATCGAGGATATAAAGAGGGCCATAAGATTGACTCAGGAGTTTAAACTCAACAGCTATATCAGTGGAGCCAATGAAGCTTGGAGAGTTGTTGACTGGATAAAGAAAGCACAGCTTCCTCTTCTTGTTTCGCTCGACACCAGGCCGCCTAATATGAGTAAATACGTGAGACAAGGGGACGCATTAAAAAAAGAGGCCGAGGAAAGCATCTATCCTGCCAATGCCGCAAACCTTTATAAAGACGGAGTGAAATTTGCCCTTACTTCATTGGGTCTCTCTAAATCCGCAGATATTCGGAAGAATTTGAGAACGGTTATTAAAGCTGGGTTTCCAGAGGAAGAAGTCCTTAAGGCTATGACATTATATCCGGCAGAATACCTGGGCATCAAGAATCTTGTTGGAAGTCTTGAACCTGGAAAGATTGCAAATGTCGTTTTAACAACAGGGAAAATATTCGATGAAAAAACTGTTGTTCAGAAAATATTTGTAGATGGAATGTTTTTTGAGGTGAAACAACCATCTAAAAAAGCAGAACCTACCTCACTTGACATCTCCGGAAAGTGGAAGGCTGTCGTTGATAGCTCTATGGGGGCCATGGATATGACGATTGAATTCATCCAGGATGGGAGCAATATAACCGGATCGTTCACATCTGAGATGGGGAAGTGGGATATTACAGACGGGGTTTTAAGTGGTAATGAACTCACCTTCTCAATTTCAGCCAATATTATGGGAGAATCCATGGCCATGGAATTCAGTGGGACAGTTGATGAAGAGTCCCTTGAGGGAGATATATCTGTCCAAGGAGAAAACGCAAAACTAAAGGCTACAAAAATACCGGATGGAGGAGTAGAGGAGAATTCCCTATGAAAAATAAATGTTTTGTATTAATCGTGTGCTTGTGCCTTTTGGGGCTGATAAACGTCTCTTATGGCCAAGATCTTTTGATAAAAAATGGAACTATCCTCACTGTGACTCAAGGAGAAATTCCAAACGGTGACATTCTTATCGTGAATGGAGTCATCAAACAGATAGGTAGAGACATTCAGGCTCCGGAAGGAATCCAGATTGTCGATGCCACAGGAAATTTCATCATTCCGGGAATAATCGATTCTCATTCACATCTTGCACTATCTGGGATAAATGAAGGCACTGTGGCCATCACCAGTGAAGTGGATATGAGAGATGTTCTCAATGCCGAAGACACCGGGATTCTTACGGCTCTTTCCGGGGGAGTCACCATGATCCACACTATGCACGGAAGTGCCAATCCCATTGCCGGAGAAAACATCGTACTGAAATTGAAATGGGGAAAAACCTCTGAAGATCTGATTGTTCATGAGGCCTATAGAACCTTAAAATTTGCATTGGGAGAAAATCCCAAGCGCTCTAGAGCAAGTGGTACCAATACAACCCCACGGTATCCTCAGACAAGAATGGGAGTTAATGCCATTATCCGCCGGGAATTCAACAAAGCCAAGAATTATATGGAGCAGTGGGACCGGTATGAAAAATTGAAGGCTATGAAAAAACCTCCCAAGAACCTGATCCCTCCTCGAAAAGATTTGAGATTAGAGCCCCTTGCTGCCATGCTTCGCGGGGAGATTGTGGCCAGATGTCATGCCTATCAGGCGGATGAGATGATCGAGTTTATCAATCTTTCCAAGGAATTCGGTTTCACGATTGCCTGTTTTGAGCATGCATGGGAAGGTTATAAAATTGCCAAGGAAATTGTTGCCAATAATATTGGAATCTCAGTTTTTGCCGACAGCTGGGCGTATAAAGTTGAAGCTTCGGAAGGCATTGCTTATAACGCAGGTTTTTGTGCCAATCAGGGTGTGCTTGTATCCATCAATTCTGACAGCGGTGAGCGGATTCGACGTCTCTTCAACGATGCAGCAAAGACAATGAAATACGGTGGTTTGAGTGAAAACGAAGCCCTGAGACTGATCACGATAAATCCTGCTATCCAGCTTGGTGTGGACGATATTGTCGGGAGCCTTGAAGTCGGCAAACACGGGGATATCGCGATTTTCCATGAACATCCTCTAAGTGTTTATACACGCTGTGAGATGACCATTATTGAAGGTGATATCTATTTCGATCGTGCTTTGTATCTGAAAGAGAGAGAAGAAATGGAGAAAAAAGAGAAAGAAACCGCAAAGAAGAAAAAAGGAGGAGGACAATGATGAAACGCACATCCTTCATTTTTTCCCTGCTGCTTGTCTTATTCGTTTTTGTTGGGATGAGTCAGGAAAAGAGTTCTGAAATCATCGCCATAAAAGATGCAACGATCATCCCTGTTGTTGGACAAAATATTCCATCTGGAACTCTTTTGATAAAAGATGGCTTGATAGAAGCCGTTGGACAGGATGTAGACATTCCTTCAGGGGCAAAGATCATCGATGGAAAAGGCCTCTATGCATTTCCTGGTATGATCGACAGCACCTGCACCTTGGGTCTTGAAGAGATTGGTTCGGTGAGTGCGACGATTGATGTCAGTGAAACTGGACGAATTAATCCTCAGGTTTTTTCTGTAGAAGCCATCCGTCCGGATTCCGTGCACATCCCTATTTCAAGATCTAATGGCATTACAACTGCGTTGGTCGTTCCCAAAGGAGGTTTGATTGCCGGAAAAAGTGGTCTCATCCGTCTTGTTGGCTATACGCCAGACGAACTCGTAATAAAAAGTCCTGTCGCCATGCATATTGAATTTCCGTCCGGACGAAGTTCCCGAAGACGGAGTACATCCTCGACTCAAGAACAGGCTTCCCGACAGATCACTGAACTCAAGGACCTCTTGAATAAAACCAGATATTATCAGAAACGAAAAGAAGCAGCCAAAAAAGATTCTCTGCTCGCTCTTCCGGAATTTAACGAAATCTTCGAAAATCTGCTT
>JAUWVG010000319.1 GCA_030617525.1 Candidatus Aminicenantota bacterium
TCTGCCTCAGGATCTCAACTGATTATCTGGCCAGAATTTTCCGTTCCTCTCTGCTTCAGCTGTCCCAGTGAATTTTACCAGATTTTCAAGAGGACCCTCTTTCAATTTGTTCAAGAGACACAAAGTACTCTTCTTTTAGGCACAAATGAGATGTTTCCCTATAAAGATACAAACCAGTACTTCAATACCGCTCTCTGTCTCAGCCCGGATCTTTCCTACACCGAGTACCACAAAATACATCTTGTTCCTTTCGGAGAATACACTCCCTACAAGAAAATTTTCTCGTTCATTAACAAGATGACCCACGCCATAGGAGAGATCACTCCCGGAGAAGAGTTTCGGCTTCATTCGTTTAAGACTATTCAATTTGGGTCCCCGATATGTTACGAAATCATCTTTCCTAATCTTGTTCGAAAATTTACAAAAAGCGGGGCTCAATTCCTCACCACTCTCACAAACGATGGTTGGTATGGGCAAAGTTCGGCCCCCTATCAACATTTTGCTATTGCCGTTTTGAGAGCCGTAGAAAACCGTCGGTTTTTGCTCAGAGCTGCAACAACAGGAATCAGTGGAATTGTCGATCCCTATGGTCGAATTCTGGCCAAGTCGGAGTTGGAAACTCAGACATTTCTAACCGGTCACATCACACCCCTGTCGTCAAAAACGTTGTATTCATTAACCGGAGATGTGTTTGCCTACACCAGCTTGACTTTGTCCTTTCTATTCCTTATTCTTGCCTTGATTAGAAGAAAAAAATGACAAAAAAAGTACCATCAAAGGCTCATCTTTCAGAACTTAAAGCTAACGCAAAAGACCTTTTCGCTAAATTTGAAGAACTCCGAGGTTATCTTTGACCTCGATCAAAAAAAATCATCAATTGCAGCTATAGATCAAGATCTTGCTTCCCCTGATGTCTGGAAAGACCAAAGTCGGGTTCAATCTCTTCAACAGAATAAAAAAAGACTGGAACGGGCACTTCAATCCTATTCTCAAATCGAGGAAAAAAAGGACGAACTGGACGTTTGTCTGGAGCTAGTCGACGAGGGTGAAAATGTGGAAGATGAGATTATTCAGATCCTCCACGATTTCACTTTGGCGTTAAACGAGGCCGAACTTCAAACTCTTTTCTTTGAAAGAGACGATACCAGAAATGCCATTCTGTCCATCCATCCCGGTGCAGGAGGGACAGAGTCCCAGGATTGGGCTCAGATGCTCCTGCGTATGTACCTGAGATTTTCTGAGAGAAAGGGATATAAAACTGAAATTCTGGATACCCAACCTGGTGAAGAAGCCGGCATAAAAAGCGTAACAGTCCGAATTCAGGGTGATTATGCTTATGGAAATCTCAGCCAGGAATCCGGTGTCCATCGACTGGTCAGAATATCCCCCTTTGACGCCAACAAAAGAAGGCATACATCATTTGCGGCTGTTTTCATCTATCCTGAAGTGGACGAAGATATAGATGTGGACATCAATCCCGATGACCTGCGGATCGATACGTACCGCGCATCAGGTAAAGGTGGACAACACGTCAATGTCACAGACTCAGCGGTAAGGATCACACACATCCCAACAAGAATAGTCGTTCAATGCCAAAATGAACGATCTCAGCACAAAAACAAAGCCTCAGCCATGAATGTGTTAAAAGCCCGACTCTATGAACTTGAAAAAAAGAAAAAACAGAAAAAATTGGAAAAACTTGAGGACGCTAAGTCTGAAATTGCTTGGGGCAATCAGATCCGTTCCTATGTTCTCCATCCTTACAAACTTATTAAAGATCTCCGCACAAACATAGAAATTGGCAATGCCGAAAAAGTCCTCGATGGCGATATCGATGAATTCATCAAGGCCTGTCTCTTTCTAAGAAAAAATGAAGGTCAATCTAACCTGAACTATTCATAAATTTAGCCGACACCGAGATATATGTTCATTATTATCATCCTATTACTCGATTCATCTAGCTACATTGTGATTGAAACATTTTCCAAAATTTTTTCTAATAATAAGTCGGCCAAATTTACCTTCCAGGCAAGCCGATCTCACTGCATCGGCTTCGTTGTAGCCTGTTCGCGGTACATTAGTACTGCTTCACAGGCCACTGCCTCGCCGCTACAGCAACCTCGACTCGTGAATAATCCAGGCTAAATAGTTATTCTTTATTTGAATTAGTTTTTTCTTTAGCTTCTTCCCATAAAATATCCAATTCATCAAGACTGACCTTCCCTATCTTTTCTCCCCGTTCTTTAAGCCTCTCTTCAATATAGCGAAATCGTTTGCTAAATTTGTCATTAGTCTGCCGGAGTGCAATCTCAGGATTGACATCCAAGTGACGAGAAATGTTTGCCATAGAAAACAGAACATCTCCGATTTCTTCAGCAGCCTGTTCTTTATTGTTAGCCTGAAGAGCTTCTTCAAGTTCATCGAGCTCTTCCCTCACCTTCTCCAGTGCATCCAAAGGCCTCTTCCAATCAAAGCCGAATAAAGAGACACGCTGCCCTATTTGAAAGGCTTTAAGGAGCGAAGGAAGATGAGTCGCCAACCCATCCAAGACAGAATGCCGCTCTTTTTCTTTCTTTTTTTGTTGATTCCATAAATCCACAACTCTAGCAGAATTTTCTATCTGTTGAGGACCAAAGACATGAGGATGACGTCGAATCATTTTTTGATTGATACCTTCCAGGACATCATGGATCGTGAATTCATTTTTCTCCTTGAATATTCTGGTCAAAAAAACGACTTCCATAAGGACATCCCCCAATTCCTCTTTTAAAGATTGAGGATCTTCCGATACTACGGCATCGACTGCTTCGTAGACTTCCTCTAAAAAATAATTCACAATTGTGTTTTCATCTTGTTCTCTATCCCATGGACACCCTTTCTCACTTCGAAGAACATCCAAAATTTCGACTAGCTTTTCAAAAGTATTATTTGTTTTGTAGATCTCGTTCATACTTTCCTCTTCCTTGAATAAAGTCAGCTAATATTGTATTATTTTTCTCCGATACAAGAAAACAATAGTTTATTTATTTACTAGTTAACCATTCAATTAAATATTTTTTTTTGGAGGCATTTATGACAACTGACAACGATAAAGATCAGAAAAGCAAACCAGAAAAAGAAGTAGTAGAAGAAGAAAAAACAGATACTCCTGAAAATCAACAGGAAGTGCTTCCACCTTTAGATTTCAGCTCACTTTTCCTCCCCTTTTATACTCAAGCTCTTTTCAAACTCGGCGCTGCAGAAGATCCGATTTCCCAAAAGATCGATGAAAACACTGATCTCGCCAAAAGGTTCATCGATCTTCTCGATCTCCTTAAAGAAAAAACACAAGGAAATTTAAAGCCTGAAGAAGAATCCCTACTCAATAACGGCCTCCATCAGTTGAAAATGCTGTACATGGAGAAATCAAAAACCATTAAACTTTAACAGCATGCAGATAATCCGTCGCCTCGAAGACTTCCCTGCCTTGGCAACAAGCACTATTGTTGCCATCGGCAATTTTGATGGAATCCATCTCGGACATAAAAAAATACTGCAATTTCTTGCGAGAGAAGCAAAAATACACAAATTGTCTTCTCTTATTCTGACTTTTTCTCCTCACCCGGAAAGATATTTCAGAAAAAAACCTGTTAAAATGATCCAGACTATGGACCAACGGCTTAAAGAAATCGAAAAAAACAATATCAACATGACATTAGTCCTACCTTTCAGTGAAGAAATTGCCAGTTTAAGCAGCCGGGATTTCATCCAAAAAATCATTATAGATAAACTTCATGCCGAGGAAATCATAGTTGGAAATAATTTTCGCTTCGGGAAGAACAGGACCGGTGATGTGCGGATACTCCAAAAACTCTCATCTCTCTGCAAATTCAAGTTTTTCTCCATTCCATCTGAAAAAAGACAAGGCCGCATCGTCAGCAGCAGCCTCATCCGCACTCTTCTCCTGGAAGGAGCCATTGAAAAAGCCAACGCACTGCTCGGATACCCCTATAGTATTGAAGGGACCGTTATCAAAGGTCATTCAAGGGGAAAAAGCCTAGGTTTTCCGACAGCTAACATCTCCACAGACAACGAAATTGTTCCCCATGGAAT
>JAUWVG010000064.1 GCA_030617525.1 Candidatus Aminicenantota bacterium
CTGTTGAGAATGTTCAGGATATCTAATCTGAGATCGACCGCCATTGTTTGAGGCAGTCCAATGGAACCCAGGCTGAACTCTTTCTCGATGCCCAAATCGACAAATAAATGACCGGGGGTTGTTTGTGAGCCGCGGCCTTCAGGGAAAGCATAAAATCCGTCAAAAAATGGGACGTAGCCCAGTTTTTCCCAGTAATAGCCGGAAATCCATTCGACAGCCGAAGAAAGAATAAGCCCATAAGGAGCGAGATAGATAGTGTTGATTTTAAAATTGTGGTCAACAGAGTAGGGGAGCTTACCGTACCAGCCTTCATCTCCGATCCCCCGTCCGCCCAAGCCACCCAGAAGGATGTCATATTGGTCTTTCAAGTCTTTGAATTCCGGAATATTGGGAATAAAGATGTGATTGCCGAAAAGTCCCATATAATTTGTGCTTCCCTCTTCCTGAGACCAGGAGCCTGTCTCACTCTGCCCGGGATTAGTGCCTTTGGAGGAAGCCAGGCTGTAAGAGGCATTTAGGTGAAATTTCTCTCCTATCCTCCCACGCAGTTCGAATTCTAAACCCTTGTAGTTTCTTCGTTTGTGTTCGAAGTTGTCGTACAGGAACTTGTAATTCTGGGCGGCGATATCGAGAACGGCCAGCACTTCGAGCAGATCTGTCGCGTCGGTCTGAACATATCTTGTGATTACGGCCCAATTCTGCCCGATTTTTCTGTCGAATTCGATAAGGAAACGGGTGAGGAAGTTGGGCTTCAAATTGCTTGCAATCTCGAAAGGTTGAGTTTTCTGTTCGTTTTCAAACGCCCAGTTTGTGATGTCTTCTATCTGGTTTTGGCTCGGATTGGAGGGCCCGGCCCATTTGTACATACGAAAGGTCAGGCCTGCTCCGGAATTTAACAGACCCAGGGGCATGGTTGTTATTATATCTGAGAAGCGGCCGAAGCCCAGTTTAAGCACGTTGACGCCGTCACCCGTGATATCGACGGAGAGAGCGATGCGGGGAGAGAAGAAATCTCCGAGTCCCCATGACCAGAGTTTTTCATTGTTATTGTCCAGACAGAGCTGAGTTTGGGATCTGAGGCCCAACATCAAGGTGAAGCGGTTTGTGGTGATTTTATCTTTTAAGAAAAGGCCGATGCCGCTTGCGCTGTTGATAAAATCAAAAATTCCATATTCTCGATAATATGTGGGTGTTCTGCTGCCATCTTTCCATGAACTGAAGGAGTACCGTGTTCCGCTGTCAAATCCATCACCAGGGAAAATGTCCTCTTCTTTGCCGGTGAAATCCACGGCAAATTTCGAGGAGAGGGAATAGTATTCAAAACCCAGATTGAACTCATGGTGTCCGAAAGACTGCGTGTCGATGAATTTGGTGAGTTTTACATTAAAATCTGTCCGGTTGGTATCGTCTGTGATATCTCCATAAGAGTTATTCAAGCTGCGTGCCAGGTCTTCAATAAAGTACTGGGCGGGTCCAAGGTTTTGATCAACCGGTTCGGTAGAAGAATCTCTTTTTACGTGTCCTAAGCCGGCCTCGACAAGAGTAGAAGCATTGAGAATACCCTTGTAGTTGATTCGGAAAATAAAGTCGGAAAAACGCTTCTCCTCGAAAAGGTCGGGGATCCCTGTGCCTCCTTTTTGTCCCAGTGAGTTATGGAAGATTGTCGTCAGCCCAATATTGTGGTTGTTTGTCACAGCATAACTGAGCTTGGCAAATATGTTGTTATGCTGCAAAGAGAGCTTTCCTCCTGGAATGGAGAGGTAGTCGATATTGTTATCTCTGGTTTGTGTTGAGTCGGCAAAAAAGTTATTGGAGATAAAAAACCAGAGTTTGTCCTTAACAAGGGGGCCTCCCAGGTTAAAATAGAAGTTGTAGTTGGAAAACTTGTCCGGTTCACTCACAACCGAAAGCTGGTCCATTCTCTCTGCCTGGAGATTTTTATCCGAAAAAACGAGTGAGAACTCACCTGAATACTTATTGCTGCCGCTTTTGGTCACCATATTGATGACTCCGCCGTAGGCCGAGCCGAATTCCGGACTGAATGGATCGGAGATCACCTGGATTTCATCGAGAGAGTCATAGTTGATGTGCATGCCGGAATTTTTTAACCGCACACCGCTTATGGACAGGCCGTCAACAATCCAATTGTTGCCCTCTTCTCCTTCTCCTCGAAAGCTGGGCTGTCCTTGAGTGGCGGTTCCCCGGCGGGTATTCGTCCTGACTCCTGTTATTCCCGGTGTGAATTTAATGGCATCCACGATGGTGCGGTTTTGGACTGGAATTTTGGCCAAATCCTCGCTTGTGATGTGGTAGCTGGTGTCTGTCGAAGTGATATCGACAAGAGGTGTTGTTGCAGTAACGATGATCTCCTCTTTGATTTCTGAGAGCTGCATTGTGGTTTTAATGCTTGTAACCTGGCCCAGCCGGACAATGATTTTTTCTTGGACGAGAGGATTGAACCCTCCCAGATTATATGTCAGAGTGTATGTCCCTACCGGGAGAAGGGGGAGTTGGAAATCACCATCTTGAGTGGTAATGGCCGTGCGCATTCCTTGAAGGTTTGGGCTTTTGGCTTCAATACTCACCCCGGGCAGGCTCTCCCCGTTTGTGTCCACAACACGGCCTTGAATTTTCCCTGTCTCGCTGGCGATTCCTTGAAAAGGAAAAAGAAAAAACACAGCCAGACACAGAGGGACGATGGTTTTTTTTATCATGGCTTTCCTCTTTTTTTGAGGTCTCTATTTCGTTTTCTTGTTTTTGTTGAATTTTTTTATGAATTTTTCAGTGAGGATATGGGCTTCCGAATCTGTGTATTGTTTAGGTGGAGATTTCATGAAATAGGCTGAAGGAGCAGAAAGAGTTCCGGAGAGTCCATTGTCTAAGCCTAATTTACAGCAGCGAATGGCATCAATAACCACTCCAGCGGAGTTGGGTGAATCTTCTACAGATAAACGACAGTCCATATATGTTGGAACGTCTCCAAAATGCCGGCTTTCGATGCGGATAAAGCAGAGTTTATTGTCTTTTTGCCAGGGCACATAATCACTGGGGCCGACGTGGATATCATCCGCTGCGATATCCTGGTTCCTGGCTTTTATTTGCGAGGTGACGGCATTGGTCTTTGATTTTTTCTTCGAATCCAACCGCTCCCTTTCCAGCATGTTGAGAAAATCCGTATTTCCGCCCGTATTCAGCTGGTAAGTCCTGTCTATGGGCATTCCCCGGTCCATATAGAGGTTGACAAGAGTTCTATGAAGGATGGTCGCGCCTACCTGGGATTTGATGTCGTCGCCGATGATGGGGAGGTTTTTGTTCTCAAATCTTTTCTGCCAGTACGTTTCGCTGGCAATAAATACAGGTACACAGTTTATAAAGGCACAGCCGGCTTCAAGAACTTGTTCAATATACCACTTGGTCGCTTCTTCGCTGCCCACAGGAAGGTAATTGATGACGATGTCTGCCTTGCTGTCTTTGAGGATGCCGACAACGTCGGCTGTTGTGCCCGGTGCCTTTTCGATAATCTGAGAAAGATATTTGCCGATTCCGTCATGCGTCATTCCCCGTTCCACTTTAACGCCGAGATGGGGAACATCAGAAAATTTAGTTGTGTTATTGGGGGGACTAAATATAGCGCTGCAAAGATCCTTTCCCACCTTGTTCTTGTCGATGTCAAAAGCAGCCACAAAATTGATATCTCTGATGTGGTATCCTCCCAGATTGGCATGCATGACACCTGGGATTGAGTCTGAATTATTTGAGTTTTGATAGTACTGAACTCCCTGGACGAGAGAGGAGGCGCAGTTGCCCACACCAATTATAGCGACGTTAATCTTGCTCATAGATGGCTTCTCCTAGATCACTCGAAAGTGATGAAAACATTTTATCATGATCTGAAATCAAGTCAACACGGGAGGGATTGACTTCATCTCTTTTCAGTGATAAATCTAACCTGAATAATTCATAAAAAATGTCAATGGTTACTTCAATTTTTATATTTTCAGTATGTTCCTTTATTTTTCGTGAAACAATTTGAAAATTCTGTTTTCGTTAGACTTTTTATCTATAATTGACATTTTTTACCCCAAGGGGGCGAATCGATAATACCCCATCTGCTTTGTTGCGACGCATTTGCAGTACAAGAGTACAGCTTCATACGTCGACGCCTCGCATCTGCGGCATTCTCGAATCGTGAATAATTCAGGTTTAATGTCTTTATAAGAGGAGGACGAATGGCTGGATTTGAAGGTGTCAAATGGGCGCCAAGGCAGATGAGCTATATCCTTGGCAAAAAAGACTATGCGCTGCTTGACCCGGATTCCAAAGTTTTTGCCGTTTCACGTTCTATTCATTACGGGCTTTTTTTATCTTTTGAGGGCATCCGTTTTTTCTGCAAACGCAATGATTCGGGTCAAATCGAAGTTGTGTTTTTTAACTGGTTAAAAAATCTGCAGAGATTCCAGAAGGGGATAGCCTTTAATTTATCCAGTAAGCAGCAGGATTTGGTCCCGACTGTTGAAGAGTTGGTCGATGTTTTTATTCATAAGTTTTTCAGTGAGCCAAATCTGCGTCCCTTTTTTGAGGAAATGGCCGAACTTGGAGCTCAAGGTTACTTCCGGCCGTTTACGATCGATGAGGAACAATCAATCGGTGTCACATTTCCCGGCCTGCCGGGTATTAGAGCAGTAGTCTGCCGTTACGACCGGTATTTGGGCGAACCGTTTTCCGGTGTGGTTGTGCCGCATTTGGTCCGAGCTGTGGATATCAACCAGATGGGGTGTTTGAAACTGGGTGTGAATTATCTTGTCAGCGTTAAAGCGGTTGACGAAGCGAGAAAAATCGATCCTGAAGCCGGCGCGGCATTATTTTTAGATGATAAGCCGCACTTAGAATTGGAGGAAAGGCTGATTTCTGAATGGGATTCCTCATGCTGCCTTTTTGCTCTTCAAGACGGGACTGTCCTAAAAATTCCCGAGAACAACTTGATTCTCCCGTCGGTCACAATCCAGGGAATTGTCGCGATCCTGAAAGAAATGGATGTGCCTGTTATAGAAAGGCATCTATCATATGGGGAATTGCTCACAAAAGTCAAAACAAACGAATTGGTGGCCATTGGCAGTGTGGGCACGGCCGGGATACTGAACCGCTGTGAAAAGCTGCTGCTGGTTGATGAAGAGGGGAGAACAATTGCTACACATCTCCCCCAGAAGGACCATCCTCTCTATGATAAGCTCGGTGAAGCGAGGACATATTTCTGGAATGTTTATCAGGAAAAAGTCAAAGTTCCAGACGGAATGACACTCAATAAATACATTTTGTGATCTTTTGAAAATTCCATTTATCCAGCTTTGTTCTTGTCCTCTTGAAGATTTGTGTAGCTGATGATAGAATTCAAAAAGAGAGAAAAAAATGAAAAGCAAATCCTTGAAATCCATTGAAGAAATAGAGGATGTTTTGAAAGTTCATAAGCGAGAATTAAGAGAAAAATATGGAGTAAAAAAAATTGGGATATTCGGTTCTTATGTTAGAAAAGAAAACACGAAAAATAGTGATATTGATGTTCTCGTCGATATTGGAATCCAGATCGGTTTTTTTAAATTCTTAAATTTGGAGCGATATCTGTCCAATTTACTTGGAATTAAAGTCGATCTTGTGACTAGAAATGCTCTTAAACCATTCATTGGCCAAAGGATTCTCAAAGAAATCAGATATGTCTAAAAAAAAAAATCAACTCGAGTTGAGGGATTACCTCAATGATATCCTTGAGATGATTAGTGCGAGCAGAGAATTTACAAGGAATTTAACACAGGCAGAATTCAAGAAAGATAAAAAAACCGTCTTTGCTGTGATCCGCTGTTTGGAAGTAATCGGTGAGGCCAGTAAACAGATTCCACTTCAAATTAGGAAAGACTATGAGCAGATTCCTTGGGAAGATATTGCATCCATGAGAAACAAGCTCATTCATGAATATTTTGGAGCCGATGTGGATATTGTTTGGAACACAGTTCAGGAAGATTTGAATCAATTAAAGAATGTTATCCGAAAAATCCTGAAAGATGTAGAAAATAAAATATGATGTTGAATTTTTACATAGTGCCGGGGTGGCGGAATTGGTAGACGCAAGGGACTTAAAATCCCTCGTAGGTGATCCTACGTGCCGGTTCGAGTCCGGCCCTCGGCACTCTATAATCCCTGTTTTCATCTCCAAAAAGTTAGTCGTTGCACATTAGAAATATAATAGAGATCAGATAGAAAAGGGGATTAAATTTCACTGAGACCACCCGCCTTGAGTCTTTCCCAGTCGATTTGTCCAGATTCTATCTATATGACGAGAAATTTTTATGAGACAGCAAAAATATCCATCCGATTCCATTCGAGCCAGTAATCAAGGGCAAGTTTTCGTACGTATTTCCAGTAATCTTCCGTATTGAGGCCATACAATTGAATTCCTTTTTTAATGTCTCTTTTTATGATGTTCCAATACCGGTCTTTCAATCTGAAACTGACTGTTTTTCTTTTAAAAGAGAAAGCGGCTTTCGGCAGAAATGGCGGATTGGGGGAAACTGTGATCAGCCCATGTCCAACTGTTCCTCCTGTACTTACCTGCAAGCCGTCATTCATACAGCTTATAGGAGGAGTTTTTCCTGCATAGGAAGTGATTAAAATGTCATCCACACCAATATGGAAATATTGCCGGGCTCGGAGCCCCATTTTGGCCCCGATAATTGCATAGATCCCAAGATGACCGTGCAGCTCGTTGGTCAGTACACCTATCCGCCATTCTTCTTTCCCGTGATTCTTGATAATCCCGTTTATATAGGGTTGGACGTCATCGGAAAACAATTCCGGAGAATCAGGGAAACCATCAAAAACTTTGCTCTTTACTTGATTTTGGTGTGTTAATATCTCCAAGTATTTAGCTTTAATGTTCTTGAGATCATGTGCCTGGATCATTGTGCGGTGGTTTTCCTTTTTTTTTGTCTGCGTTACGTACAGCTCAGGAAACAGCAAGTAAACAGGCAATAAATCATCCCAGAATTCGAAATGCTCTGATTTTATCTGCTGAATAACTCCGTTATTTTTGTGAGAGGCGGCGATTTTTTTCGCGTAAGGTGAATTCAAGGAACCGATAGACTGAAGAAATTCCTGGCTAAAAAAAGGATTATCGATCTTGCTGTTGCTCACGGCCTCCAATAGGATTGGAATTGAAAACACTGTCTGGACAGCATTCGTATCAAATTCACAATTTGTCCCAAATAATGGATCGATGCTGTCGTTATACCATATGATCCTTTCGATTTTTTCATGAATCCCGGGCTTTTCTGTCAATGCTGCTGCAAGGTTTGTCAGCCCTCCCAAACAAATAAAAAGTACAGGCTCTTCCTCGAATTCTAGTGAAGTCAGAATTAAGTCAACAGCATTGTTCCCCTCTGTGATCTCAACTGTTTCTTCCTCTCCCCACCGAACCTTTTTGTTTAAGTCCCGCCATGGTGGAATTTGTTCTAAGGTTTCTGGTCCCGCACCGGTCGGAATTCCTTCATGTCCGAAACTTTCTAGAATTGATCTGACTTTGATCAATCCTAATTTCGGACTTAATACTCCATCCGAAGTTGTGATTGCCAGGACTTCGAATTCTGGAGACGCAAGGAAAAGACAAATGGCTCTCAGGTCGTCCAGTGCTGCATCTGTATCGATTAAAATATGAAATTGAGCTTTGCCGGAATGAGCAAAAGAAAGTATTCCTCCAAACACAAATAAGAGGACGAGGAATGCAGTGAATATTAATCTGGGTTTATTTTTAAAAAAATTGTCTTTCTTCATTGTTTAATTGTTATCCCTATGTTGATATTCCTCTTCGGCATGGGATAGGAGCCGCTTCCCAGGCCGGGAAGGTCCAAATATATGAGGTAATCAGAGTTGAAGATATTGTTGACATCCAGAAATATACTAATGAATCGATTCAGTTCAATCGATGCCTTCGCGTTAATCAGGAGGTAGGAGGGGAGCGGATTTTGTGACAGATCTGCAGCAAAATAATCGGTAATGTATTGAGCTTGTAGGGATGCAAAAATGGATTTGTCGTCGAACCGAAAAGATAAATCCCATTTTTGCTTCGGTCTACCTTTGGTTTTTTCGCGAGGATCAAGATAGGTGAAAAATAAATTAGAGGAGAGATTTTGAGTGAATCTGGCATTTATCCCCAATTCTGTTCCCGTGAAGGCAAATTGACCAGTATTGATGAAAAGAAACTTGGGAGGTGCAGGATTGGGAACAGTTTCTATTAGGTTAGAGCCTTTCATGTGGAAGAGAGAGATATTGACATCTAACCAAGATGAAATTATTTGATCGAGCCCAATTTCGAAGTTCCAAACCCTCTCGGGTTTTAAATCGGGATTGGCCGCTGGATACATAAAGAGCTCATTGATTTGAGGAGATCGGAATCCTTTATTGATCATTCCCCGGAGTCTGGTCTTTTCAGTAGTCTGAAAAACAATTCCCCAGTGCGGGCAAATTTCAAATCCAAAGTGTGAATCTCTATGAAGTCTGATCCCGGTTGAAACTATCCACTTTTTCTTGATGACATATTCATCCTGCAAAAAAAAAGCCGCTTCATTCTTTTTCCACTCTCCAACGGGCCAGGAGTAGGATTTCCCTCCTATATTCTTTATGTCAATACCGGTCGATAATTGATTGTTCGGAATTCGGTGAGTTGTTAGTTGAAAAATCCCGCCGGTGATGTGATCTCGTGAGTGCCAACCATCTGAAAATTGATGATGTCCGAAATTGCGGTAAACCTTAAGCAGAACTTCGTCTTTGTCTCCATCGCTTTTCAAAGAAAAATCTATGGCTCCTCTTTCATAGTCATTCCAGAAATCAGTCAAGGGATATTCGATGGATCCAGCTTCGTGTTTATTCCCTGAAAAATACTTACTGCGGAGGCTTAACTCCAGTCTATCAGTCACATTAAAGATCATTTTTCC